>CAZUJO010000033.1:0-11956 GCA_964619995.1 uncultured Leptospiraceae bacterium | reverse complement strand
GCGGGTGGAGGCCAACTGGCCCAAGGTCGATGCGAAAGTCAAGGGTGGGGAAGAAGACATGCAGATTGCCGACGCCGGTCTGCAGCGAACGGATGCCGAAGAGGAAACAATAGAGGCCAAAAAACAAGGCGGGTCGATTCTTTCGGATGGCGTGAAGAACGATGTGATAGATGCCGAATGCCAGGAGGACTGCGGTCAGCATTCCTTCGCCGAGCCGCGTTCTCAAGTCGGCTCCGCGGACCTGGTCTTCGGTTCCGATCGAAGGCGCCTCAAGCATACCGGCATTCTTGTGGAAGAAGTTTGATACTTCGATGTTCAGTACGAGCTCGCCGGAGGGCGAAATCCCTGCAATGTCGCGCCGGAACGTGGGAACCGAGTCCGCCTTCGTGCGGCCGGGAAGACCGATCTCATGTCGCGAACCGTCCGCGAGCACGGCTGCGGCCGAATTGTATCCGCCACATTGGAGACCGATTCTCTTCTGCAGGGGCGGCAGGATGACTTTGATACGGTAAGTCGCGTAACCCGCCGATCCAACCGGTTTGCCTTTGTATAGAAAAGAATTCCACGGGCCCGGTTCAATCAAGCCGGGCGTATCCCCCGGTCTGATGTCGGCTGTGAATTTCTCCCAGAAAAATTCCCACTGGCCGTCGAGCGTGACGGGACCGTCCGTTTCGAAATTCCAGTCTCTCAGGTCGAGCACGCCGGCCTTTGCGACGGGAGGCAGTTTGCGGGAGGATGGCCTCGATCCGCAATGCACGAACATGAAGCACAGAACCACAAATGTGATTGCGGGGTTCTTCATATCCCGAACGACTACGGGGCCGTCTCATGAATTGTCGCTATTTTTTTGCTCTCCGCAGTGCGGACGTTATGCGAGAAAAAAAGGATTGAATGACCGCATCAGGCAGCTAACGACAAAGCGGATGACAACCCCCTTTTTTTCTGGTTTGCGCGGGCCGCTCATATCTCTCGTGATTCTTGTCCTCTCGGGATGCGCAACGGATCACTATATGAATTACATCAATTCCCTGGATCAGGCGCATGGCAGAGCGCATCCGGCTGTTGTATTTTCGCTTGAGCCGGGGAGGAGCGACCACCTCTTGCTTCAGCCGCGCGGCCAGGCCGGCGCGGTCGTGATTGAACTAAAGGGAAATATCGGCGGCGACGCAGAGATCCATGTGGCCGAATTGAACTACGAGTCACGGGGCTTTCGCACCGACAAGCAGTCCGCGATGAAAGCTCTGTGCTTTGACCCGCAGAGGGAACCCTGCGTAAGTTTCTTCGAGAAAATCGAAGTTGAGTCACTCGAAATCCTCGCAGGCGCCGACCCCGTATACTTCCGAATGATCTATCATAAGGCCGGTGCCCCGGAGGGGCAGCCCGGAGGAGTTCTTGTGTGCAGTCCACAGTCCGCTGCCTTTTCAGAGTGTGTCGGGCGTTCGAGCCGGATCAGCCGGGCCGGGATGAGCGTTGATATTCGCCGGGAGTTTGGAATCGAAGACTATGCGTTCATGCCTTTTGAAAAAGCGAATCGCTCCGAGGGCGTGATCTATGCCCGAGTCAGGACAGACAGAGGGCTTCAATTCTTTCGCATTGCTTTTCCGATTGCTTCTTCGGACAGTCAGACGGGAACCTGGAGCGCGAAAACCACGGATTACGGCTACATCGCATCGCAGGCGGGCCTCATGGCTCTCGTCGTGTTCCCGGTCGCGTTCGATATCGTGGTTTTCCCGTATTCCATTTACTATCTGCTCAATGGATGGGGCCGCGCCATGGGAAGCCCTTAACGGTAGTGTGAAGCCGTGAATCGGGCGTCAGGCGATATTCAGTGATCAACTATTTCTTGAGAAATAACGGTCGAAAGCTTATTGTCAAATAGAACAAGCCGCGCTTCCGCGTCTTTGCACTTACTGAGCGGTGCCATTCGGCGTAAGTGCTTTGCAAAAACATGGTGGAATCTTCTATGTAACCATGGCGCTCATTAAGCCCCTGGGGCTGCAGCTTGCGGTGCTCTGTCTGGTTTCCGGTTCTCTTCATGGACGTACCTTACAGTTAGACGATCGTCCATTGATTCGTGCCGGGTCGTTCCTCGAAGAGTTGAGAGGGGCGCGGACTCCCGAGTCGGTGTTCTCAGCGGAAGGCTGGGTCCCGGTGACCACGGAAGCTCCCAACTATGGCATCACATCCGAGACGATCTGGCTTGCTCTGGAAGTGGAAGCGCCTGAGAGAAGCCTGCGTGTTTTCTTTATAGAAGACTATCTGATGGACCTGACGGTTTACGTGCGGACCGGAGACGGACCCGCAGTTGAGATCGATCGTACCCTGGAAACGCGAGCATCGGAGACAAGACATGCGCGGTCGATTGCGGTGCCCATCCAGTTTGAAAAGGGACGCACCCGAATCTGGATGCGCGTGCGCAGCGACGTTACGACTCTTTCGTTCCCGCTGGAAATTATGACGCCGGAAGAGGTTTCGCGCCGGCGTGAAACAGCAAACCTGCTGTCGGGCGCGATGTTCGGCGCGTTTCTCATGATTGCGCTCTATAACTTCTTTGTTCATATTTCAACAGGCGATCGATCGTATCGTTCTTACATCTTCTACGTCTTGTGTGCAGCGTTCTTCCTCGCGAGCATTTGCGGTTTTATTTTTGAGTACTTGCCGCTTCCGCTCTATCTTCACAAGCGAACGAACAGCATCGGCGGAACGATGTACGCGATCATGGCTGTAATTTTTACGCGCAGCTTTCTGCAGACCCGCGAGAAATTTCCGCGCCTCGACCGCCTTCTTTTGATCCCGCTCGTCTTTTCCGGCGTCGTTGGCCTTCTCGCGTTCCTCCCGTGGATTCCCCTGACATCCGTTGTGAAAACGCGCACACTCCTGGCTCTGTCGATCGTCAGTCTGATGCTGGCAGCGGGCGCGTACGCGTGGCGGCATGGTTACAGACCGGCCCGATTTTTTACGATCGCATTCGGGGCCTTTTTCGCCGGGACAGCGTCCTATCTTCTTTCTGTGCTCGGCGTTCTGCCCCATGACTTCTTTTCGAGCGGCATTCAGGCGGGAGGCGTGCTGGAAATGGCGCTGCTTTCCCTCGCGCTTTCGGACCGCATAAATACTCTGCGCAATGATCTGCAGCGTCACGTGGTTGAACTTGGCGCTTCGCACGAAAGGCTTCGCACGTCCGAAGAAAAATACCGAACGCTCGTAGAGAATACTCAGGATTTAATCTTCTCTCTCGATGAACAGGGCACCGTGCTCAGCGTGAACGAAGCCGTGCGGCACGTTCTGGGCTACCCGGTTCGCGATTTCGTCGGCCGCAAACTGGAGCAATTTCTCTATCGAAATCCTAACGAGAGTCTTGCGATGGACTCGTTCGCGCTTGCAGAGAGTATGCGTCTGAAAGATGGCAAGCCTGTTCAGCTGCGTCTGGCCCTTCAGACTCGCATGGGGGAGCGCACTCACCTTACAGTTCGACTCGAACGAATTCGGAGCAAAGAAGGGGACTTCATACTCGGTAAGGCGGCCCACTCAATTGAAGACGAGCTCGTGCCATTCCTCGAAAGCGAGCGCGGACGTTATTCGATCACGAGTCAGCTCATGCTGGGGCACCAGCTGAATCAGCGCATCACGAGGAATCTCCTGCGTTTCATCTCGCCGGAAGAAGCGGAAGAAGTCCGCACGTGCGTCCGAGAAATAATCATCAACGCGATCGAGCATGGCAACCTGGGTATTTCTTTTGATGAGAAAACACGGGAGCAGGAGCGAGGCGATTACCTGGCATTCCTCATGCGAAGGCAGAGTATGGATGAGTATCGCAACATGATGGTTAGCGTCGAGTATATCATAGATTCTGAAAAGTGTGCGTTTCGCATAACGGATCAGGGCGCAGGATTTGATCACCGGAAGATGATGGCCGAGGAGAAAGACCGTGTCCAGGATATGACTTTGATGCACGGTCGCGGCATCGCAATGGCGCGTATGGTGTTTGACCGCGTGCACTATAACGACGCGGGAAATCAGGTAGTACTGATTCGTAAATTCCGAACCGGGTCCCCTGATTTTGCGGGCGCCGAGGCAAATAGCCATTCGAATCATCACGCATAGCGATTGACGTTCCGTCACAGGAGCGGCCTTGTTGCATGTTATGGCACAAGCGCGTGATCGGATCGTCCTCTTCCTTTGTTTGATTTTATGTCCAGGTGTACTTCTTCACGCGCAGGAACAGCGCGCACAAGGGCCTCTCGGGCGCCTGCGATTTCCCCCGTCCGGACAGTCCTTTTCGTACCCGGATGCCTCGGTAGATCGGGATCAGTTCGAGAGCTGGTACAAGGCGCATCACGTCGGGGAGCTCAAATATCACGGTCAGACGCGCGCGAAAGTTATCATCTCTCCCTATTGTGGAAAGGTCCCCGCATCTCATCAGAACGAGTGCCTTGAATCTATCGGGAATAGTATTAAGAATGCCCTCGTATCGCGCGGATTCTATCCCGATCAGTTTACAGTGCAGGCCCTGCGTCGTCCTCTCGCGGCAGAAAAGGGCGATAATTTTGTTTTGCTGACTCAACCCAGGCAGCGCGCTCCGCAGCGCCTGAATCCGGATTTTGCCCTGGCGTTCAAAGAGGGTCTGGCTGCATTTCCGCATGACGGTAAATTCGGCTACATTGATCAAACCGGCAAGTTTGTGATCCCGGCCCAGTATGATGCGGCCTCTCGATTCGTGCGGGGGATCGCATCTGTTTCGATCAACGGCAAGTGGGGGTTGATCAACAAGGCAGGTGAAACCGTGCTCGCGCCCCGCTACGAGTCGCTCCACATGGGTGACGGCGAGCTCATCGCCTTTCGTTCGGCGAAACACGAGCAATTCGGATTCGTCGATCGCACGGGCAAGGTTATCATTCAACCGCAGTATGACGCGACTGCGGGTTTCATGGATGGGAGTGCTGTTGTGGTGGTCGACAGCAAGCATGGAATTATTGATAAGACCGGGAAATATACGATCGAGCCCCAGTTCGAATTTCTTGAGGCGCGAGCGTCGGAAGGGCTCAGGCTTGCGAAGAAAGACGGAAGGTATGGATTTATAGACAGTTCAGGAACTTTTATAATTGAACCCCGGTTTGTGCGAGCCATTTCCTTCAGCGAAGGGCTCGCGGCGGCCAGCGACGGCCGTGTGATCGGTTTCATAGATCGTACTGGAAAATATACCATTACCCCTCAATTTCAAGAGGTGCATGCGTTCTCAGATGGTTTCGCCCTGGCGCGGCTGGGCGGGAAATGGGGTTTTATCGATCACAACGGAGTCTTCCTTGTTCAGCCAATTTACGAAGAAGCATTTCCTTTCTCAGAGGGGCTTGCCGGTGTAAAGGAACGCGGTCGGTGGGGATGCATCGACCGCACGGGGAAGTTTGCAATTCAGCCAAAGTTCGAGAAGCTGGGATCGTTTTCGGGCGGCTTCGCTTTCGCGATCGCAGGGGATCAGGCCGGCTTCATTGACAAAACAGGATCTCCGATCATACCTTCGGCCGATGAGCCTTAAAGGGAGAAATCAACACCCTTTGTGTTCTGACTTCACTCCCTAAATTAAGGACCCTGCTGGAGTTGCCGATGTTCCGCCAAATCTTCTATGCACTTCTCATTGCCCTTTTTGCAGCGGGTTCTTTCGGCGGACTGACCACGTACATCGCGGGAGGCATGCTGCTCGTTCTCCTGACTTCGGCTGCGGTCTTTCTCTTTCTCGCAGGACTCGTCGCCTTCGCCGTAAAGCGGCAGCCTTCTCTGATTTATCTTTCGCTTGCGCTCCTGTTGACGATCGGTCTGAGTGCGGGGCTCGGCGTCGTTTACGCAGAGCACAGAACGGCGCGCATGAAAGAAAATGCGATGAAACTGGCGGCCGTGCTCGGCCGTTTTAAGACCGCTCACGGCAGATATCCGGTCACCTTACAGGAAGTAAACGGCGAAACATCGGGCATTCCGCTCGATGACTTTGAATATGAACCGGCAGGCAGGGATGACTTTCTCTTGAAAGGAACCATTTACTGCAGAGAAACCTACCAGAAATCCCTGGGTGACTGGCATCCTGCGGCCTGTCGATGAATGCCGACTAACGTCTTCGGGCGCCTCCGCTCCGCGGACCGGGCTGCTCCGGACTTCGCTGCGCTTCGGCCCGTCTCGCAAGCGAGCCAGGGCTGCTCTGCATCCTGCGCATCCCTGGCGCGGGGGAAGGGGAAAAGAGATTTGACCGCCCGCAAGCGTGAGACTCTTCCTGTGCAGAGGGTTTTCGAATGCCAGAGCCGCGTCTCAGACATTCATATTTGCAGCACGCGCTGGGGACCGGTGTTTTTGACGGGATTTCAAGTTTCCTCGATTTTGAAAGGCGCCTGAAGGCGCAAGCTTCAGAAACCTCGACTACTGAGGTCGGCAATCTATTCGAGGTTTTCGTGGAGGCGTTGCTCTGGACGGATCCATCCTTTGATCCGGAAGAGGTATGGCCACTCTCCGCCGCGCCGGAGCAAATACTTCGCGAATTGAACATCGGATCGCGTGACCGGGGCGTTGACGGAGTTTTTCGCCTCAAAGATGGCAGGCTCGGAGCTCTTCAGGCCAAGTTCCGTTCCGGGAGGGAGCGGATCACCTGGCGCGAGCTTGCAACGTTTGTGGGACTGTCAGAGAAAGCCGATGTGCGGCTGGTCGTCACCAATGCGCTCGACATTGATGAGGATGCGGCTGCGCGTCGCGATCTGCACGCGTATCGTTTTTCCCATCTGGCAGACCTGTCGGCGGAGCGGATGGATCGCATTTCATCTCTTGTTCACGGTGTCGTCAAAGAGAGGCAGCGAAAGGCAAGGAGACCTCATCAGATTCGCGCCGTTCGTGACGTGCTGAGCAGTTTCGAAAGCTCCGCTCGTGCCACCATGGTCATGGCCTGCGGAACAGGTAAAACACTGACGGCCCTCTGGATCGCGCAGGATATGCGTGCAAAGACGATCGTGGTTCTCATGCCTTCGCTAGCATTGATTCGTCAGGGCGTTGATCAGTGGATGACAGAGCATTCATGGCCGGAGGGCCTGCGAGTTCTTTGCGTTTGTTCCGACACAACTGTTGCAGCAAACGACGATATTCGCATTCGTCGAACTGACATGATTCAGAAAGTGACGACCGATGCGAAAGAAGTCACGACTTTTCTCAATGAAGCCCGCAATGCACCGCAAGTCTCGGTAATTTTCTCAACGTATCAGTCTGCGGACGTCGTGGGCAAAGGGTGTCCGGAAGGCTTTCGGTTTGATCTCGGAGTTTTCGATGAAGCGCACAGAACCGCCGGAGCGGAAGGACAATTCTCTTTTGCGCTTTCAGATGAAAAACTCCCAATTGCCAGACGGCTTTTTATGACGGCTACGCGCCGCGAGTTTCGAAGGCTCGGCAATGAAGATCAATTGGTGAATTGCATGAGCGACACCAATCTCTACGGCTCCCTTGCGCACAATCTAAGCTTCAAAGCCGCAGCAGATGAAGGGATCATTTGTCCTTTCAAAGTTGTCGTTTCCGTAGTCAATGAGGTTGATCTAGCGGCCGAGATTCGTGACGGACACGTTCTCATAGGAAATCAACGGGTGGATGCGGCTGTTGTCGCATCGCAAATAGCGCTGGCGCGGACGATGGAGAACTACGGCCTGAAGAAAGCCTTCACTTTCCATAGCAGTGTCAGGGCGGCGAGGGAATTCGCAGAATCTCCGTGGGGAATCAGCAGGTTTCTCCCGGCGCCATTCTTCGCGGCGCATGTGAGTGGGGCGATGCGGATGTCAGCCCGCGATAGCCAGATCGGCCGTCTGCGCGAGGCCGAACGAGGCCTACTGTCGAATGCGCGCTGTTTGACGGAAGGAGTGGATGTGCCCGCCGTCGACCTCGTAGCCTTCCTGTCCCGGAAAAAGTCCGAAGTGGATATTGTTCAGGCTGTTGGTCGGGCGTTGCGCAGAGATGGCTCGAAGACGCATGGTTATGTTCTGGTTCCCGTATTCTTGACCCGCGATGAGACGCTGGAGCAAGCCGTTGAACGCTCGGAGTTCGAAAGCGTTTTTGCCGTTTTAAGAGCGTTGATGACCCAGGATGAAGCCTTTACGCAACAAGTGGATACTCTAAGGGTCAGTCAACTGCGAGGTGAGCCCATTGACCTCGGTGACGCAATTCTTCTCGACGGTCCGGCTGTTGCCGAAAGCCGGTTGAAAGAGGCAATCGGTTCAATGCTGATTGAATTCCTGGGGCGTTTCGATCGCACGCCGGAAGGAATTCCTGTGACGGAACTTCACGCCGGGCGAAAGCCTGAGATACTGACGAGAGACCAGGTGATCGACACATTGGAGAGACGATTCGGAGTGAAGCTTCGTGCCGAGAACCGGGGGCCTGCTGTTTCTGTCGATCCTTCGCGGCCATTGTCATTCCAACTTTCCGTTTCCGACGGTGAGAGGTACGAAAAGTCCAACAGGCGATTTAACAAGATTCGGTTTGCTCAACTTGAGTCGGACTATTTCGTCATCTGGAGCAAGACCCGGCCCGACGGATGGATCATTCCATCCGCAAGAATTCGAGAGAAGTTTTCCAGGGCTTGGCGGGAGCATTTTGATCCGCTTACGACCGCGGGACCCATCGCCGATTTCATGGCTTTCGATAATACGTATCTTGAGGTGACGGACTGTCGCTGCAATTTCCTGAGCGCATGATCCCAGCGTCGAGCGACCACGTCACGTCATTAGACTCCTAACCCTTCATTTCACGCATTTTTGGAAGCATTTCGCGCTCATCCTGTTGATTTTCCAATCCTGCTCGAATAGCCTCCACACTGGAGGCCTGTGTGAATCGTATCATCTACGCATCGTTGTTCGTTGTTGTTCTTGGAGGCTGTGACGCGCGAACGCACGCACGTCTTCGCTCGCTTGCGATCTATGGGAACGCAGCTCCGGGCCCGTCTGCCACAGCGCTGCGGCTCGAAGATCGTCGCACCGTGCTCACCTGTCTGCACACTCTTTCAGATCCCGCATTCAATCCTGAGCTTCGTCTGGGCGGGGAAAGTTTTCCTCTCCGGCTCTCTGCAAGTTCGGCGGTGTTTGATCTCGCGCTCCTGCGAACATCACGCGAACTGCCGGAGCTGTCAGAGAAGATTCGGTGGAAAAAGCAGTCCGATGTTAGAACCGGGGACCGTGTCTTCCTGTTCGGAAGTCCATTCGGTCTTTCGACTAGCTACCTCGAAGGTTATGTGTCCAATCCGGACGTTGCGAATGTGAATCCGGGCTGGCCTGTTCTTCGCTACATTCAAGTTGCGGGTGTCGCGTATCCTGGAACATCCGGCGCAGCCGTTTACTCTGCCGATGGTGAGGTCATTGGACTCGAGCAGGCCGCCTTCGGCATGAATGCGGGAACCGGCATAGGGATGGTAATTCCCGCAGACATGGTGGAAGCCTTCCTCGCGAAGCACGCGGAAGGCCCTGACTGAACCGCATTACCGGGGAACGATTCGCAGAATTTCCGCCGTTGAAACCTGGATCTGCACGCCGTCCGGCTGCAGAACGAACGTATTGCCGCCATCCTCCCAGGAGATACCGCTGATCACGCGGCCGCTGCGAAGGGTGATGTCGACGAGAGGAAGCCCGCCCGATTCCATCAGATCTGCCGCGAGCGCAGATGCTGGAATCGATTCCTTGCTTCGGAAATCGTTTCGTGTGATGGCTTCGCGCCGTTTCGCGTCGGCAGGACTCTTTACGCACCCCTCAATTGCGGCAGATTCTCCTGCCTCAACGGCGGTTTCGCAGCCCTTCGCGCGCAGCAGTACAGCGCCCTCAATCACCGTGACCCGCCCCGGGGCAGTCTCGAGCTCAATGGTTGTTCCCAGAAGCAGGATTCGTGCGCCCGCAAGCGCAATCTCAATGCTCGTTTGCTTCCTCTTTTCCGAGTTGAACAGCGCATGCCCTGCCTTGAGTTCATAAACAATGCGATCGTCTTTTGAATCGATTTTTTGAAACACGGACTCCGGGTAGAGCCGGATGCTGACGCCTTCGCTGTCATGAAGGTCACAGACCGACATCATCCCGGCAGAACCCGACGTCGCGTCCGCCTGACAGGAACCAAGCGAATGCCAAACCGTTAGTTGCTCTTGATGGTCTGACCTTCCTGCCAGTTGAAAAAACAGAAGTCCGCCGAGAACAAGAGCGGCGATTGCCGCTGCAACCCGGCTGAGTCTCCGTGGGGGATGCGAAACCCTGCAGGCTTCTTCCACCGCTTCCCGTGTCTCCAGCGCCTCAAGATAGACACGCATCAGGTCCGGGTCCGTCTCGGCGAGCGCATGAAAGCGCAAATGCTGGTGTTCGTCCTGGCTGCCCGCGAGTATCTCCCCGAGCAGCGTATAGTCGCGCAATGAATCAAGATTTCTCACAGAACACCTCCCTGGCGAAGAATCTGCCGCAATTGAATCAGAGCTTCAGAGAGACGCCGATGCGCCGATCGTATAGAAATACCAAGTTCGCGGGCTACATCTTCCATCGTCCTCTTATGGACTTTCGTTTCGATTAAAACTCTGCGCTGCGCTTCGCCCAGCTGCTCGATTGCAGCGAGTACCTCGCGTCCGTCTATGCGGCGCGCCGGATCCGGGAGCTGCTCCATCTCAGACGGGTCCTGCAGAGACTCGGCCGATGTCCGCGCGCAGCGGCGAAAGTGATCAATCAACACATTCCTCGCGATTGTGAAAATCCAGGCCGATTCTGCGATCCGTGGATCATATGTGAGTCTGTGACGGAACACTCGCAGAAACACTTCCTGCACCAGATCGTCGACGGTCTCTGTTTCAGCGACGCGCGTGCGGAAATACTGTCTCACGCGTCGGACGTATCGCTTGAAGATGGACTCGAACCATGCGGTCTGCATTGCTGCAGTCGACTGAATAGAAATGGAGCTTCTGATTTCTTGCATGCGGCACCTACAGAGCGAAGCTCACTCCCGCATTTGCCCCGTCGGCGGAGACGCTTGTGAAAAACAAGAATGTGCCTGCATCGAGCGCCACCGCGGACGCGAACAGCGCCCGGTAGGCCGCGCGGCGGCCCTTCCAGCGTTTCGCAGAAATCAGGTGAGCGCTGCGCTCCGGATCAAAGACCATGTCCGCTCTATAGCCGACGAGTTCTCGCTGCGCGAGGGTCCTGAGAGGCGCCGTGCGGCCTGAACTGGCGTTGTACGGCCGGGGCTTCCAGTACTGGACGACCTTTACAAAAGCCGCGGTTTTTAGAAGCGTCAGTCCGAGCACGCCCGCGCATTTCAAAGGAGCGCATTCGCGAAATCCCGGAGAATAGACGGGCAGAGCAGCAAGAAAGGCTCTTGCGGGGGATGGGGGTGATTGCGCCTCTGCAGTCTTGCGCGGTGGATCTTCTCGTTGCGGTCTCTGAACCGTCGCGGCTTCCTCCGCCGGCACCGGCATTTCGAATCGCAGCAACGGGCCGCGCTCGATCCTCGCGACCTGCGCAAGAGGAAGGGTCACGGATCCCGTGAGGGATTCAATGACGAGATTCCTTCCCTGCATTCGAGTGGAGACATTCGATATTACGCGGCCGTCGCGAAGATAGATCGTGTCCGGGATCAAAGCGCCTATCGGCAGGATGTTAAGTGTTATAAAAGTAATCCAGCTGTTGCGATGCACACTACCAGATACGATCAAATTCTGTGAGTCTGCCGAAAGATTTTTCGCCGCGACGCTCAAATCGAGAAAATAATTCCCGGTGGATTTCACAGCGGCGCGAACTGCTTCTTTCGAAGCGCCAGTTGCATTCTGTTTCTGGGCGCTCGTTTCTTCCGGATCGTTCATGAAAATTTGGCAGAGAATTGTCTGCGCCGCTGTATGTGCCCGCGTTGCACCGGATGCAACGGAGGAAAACAATGAGAGTTTCGATCAGGATCGGCTCGACTTTGCTTGCGGCGGCTTTTTCCGTCTCGG
>CAZUJO010000032.1:0-16580 GCA_964619995.1 uncultured Leptospiraceae bacterium | reverse complement strand
GATGACTGCCACTATTGCTGTCTTCAAAACGACCTGAACAATCCTCTGCTCACCATGTTTGCGAACACGGATGACCTGTTTGCGGAGATTGGCAAGAAGATCGAAGGGAAGAAATTTCATTTTCGCATCGGAACCGGAGAGACGACGGATTCGCTTGTGCTTGAGCCTCTGACGGGAATGGCGGAGATTCTCGTGAATCATTTTGCCGGTCTTGAAAATGCCACGCTTGAACTGAAGACAAAGTCGTCTAACGTGGACACGCTGCTCGATCTCAACCACAGGGGCCGGACCGTGATTTCGTGGTCTGTGAATCCCCCCGGTATGGTAGAGGAAGTTGAAACGGGAACGGCAACGCTCGAAGAGCGGCTGGCCGCAGCCCGGAGGGCAGAGGCAGCGGGCTACCGGCTTGCATTCCACCTGGACCCCGTCATTCACTTTGAGGGCCGGGAAAAGGCCTACCACGACCTCATCGACACGGTGTTTTCAGCCGTCCGGCCGGACAGCGTGGCCTGGATTTCTCTGGGCAGCTTCCGCTACGCGCCGGGCCTGAAAACGGTCATCCAGGGCCGGTTTCCGGATGACCGGCTGACGAGAGAGGAAATGGTTCAAGGACCGGACGGAAAGTACCGTTACTTTAAGACGATACGAGAAGAAATGTACCGATCCATCCGCGAAAAGGTCCGCTCCGTGGACCCGAAGCTTTTCCTGTATCTTTGCATGGAGACGCAGCGGATGTGGGAGGAAGTGTTTCAGTTCGTACCGGAATCTGCCCGCAACCTGGATGCTGGATTTGAAGAAAGGCGCAATTATCTCGACAGTCTGCATTCTTCTTCTGCAGCCCCTGCTGTCTGAGTCGATCCCTCCTGAGTCCGAGCCGGAGAATCTCTCTGTAAACTGGAAGGGCGACGACACAAATCCGATTCCTTCCCCGGACGGCAGCTACCTTGTGTTTCAATCGGACCGGCCCGGATCGTTTGAAGGCTTCAATTTCTGGTATTCCTACAATAAGAATCATACAGACCGAAGGGGCACTGCATCCTTCACGATTCCGATTCCGCTGCGCTTCCCGCTTTCAGGCGAAGCGTCGGACACAATGAAGATTCTGCGTCCGCAGGGCAGTGTGGGCGAAAATGCCGGACTCTTTACTGTAAACTCGGACGGATTCACAGGCGGCGGATCGATTCTCTGGCGGAGAGATGAGCCGGTGGAAATGTATTTCACATCGGATGCGAAATCCCGCGGCGAAGGCTACGACGGACTGAACATCTACTACACGCGTTTTCGCGATGACCGCTGGTCCAAGCCGATTCAGATCGACGCGCTCAGTTCCAACTTTGACGATAAGATGCCCTGGATTGCGCGCGACGGAAAGACGATTGTGTTTTCGTCGAACCGGCCCGGCGGCTACGGCGGCTACGACCTGTATTTCGCAAAACGCGATCCGGCTACGGGCAAATGGTCAGAGCCAGTCAACGCAGGGCCAGAGATCAATTCCGAAGCGGACGAAATCTCCCCGTCGTTTTCGCCTGACGGTGGAATGTTGTTTTTCAGCTCCAACCGTGACGGCGGCATGGGACACTTCGATGTTTACCTGAGCCGACTGCGCGAAGGAAGCTATCTGACCGCGGAAAATCTCGGAAAGCCTTTTAACTCGGAGCGGGACGACGAATTCTTCTGTATTACAGAGGATCGCATCTGGGCTTACTTCGCAAGCGAACGCAGGCACGAAGACGCGGCAGGACGTCTGGACCTTTATCGCATGACGCTGCCGGAATGGCTGCGTGATCCGGTCGATGTGGAACTGAGTCTGCTCGTCATGGACAGCTCAACGCGCCTGCCGCTCGGCATTGAAGCCACCGTTAAGATTCAATGGGAGAAAGATACGATCGTCCGTAAGAGCCGTCCTTTCAACAAAGATCCGAAAGATCAGGCGAAAAGCAATTTTGAGCAGTCTCTGATTACAGGCCGCCAGTACAGAGTCGTGATTTCTGCTCCCGGATTTTTTCCCCAGGAAATTCTGCTCGACTATCGCGGCGCGATTCCTGCCGGAAAAAAGGATCATCGGGCCGTTTATCTTGAGCCTGTAAAGAAGATCGATGAAACCGTTCACCGCATGATTCCCGGCCGCATTGTCGATGCTGCGACCGATCTTCCGCTTTCAGCAACGCGTCTGCGAAAAATCACGGCGGCGAAAGAAGGCGAAAAAATCGAAGCCATTACAACGGATTCGAAAGGCAACTTCCAGCTGAAGCTTTCGCGCGGAGAAAAGTTTGTTCTGCGCGCCGATGCGCCGGGTTACGCGCAGGCCTCCGAATCGTTCGAAGAGAAAGAGACGCTCAAAGAAATCGTCATTCGCCTGAAGGCATCCGGCGATCCGTGCCAGGGCGATCTGCCCGAGTGCGTGGAGAATTTGCGCATTTTCTTTGCGCAGGGAAGCGCGGAAGTATCCGCTGCAGAGAAGAGAAAGCTCGATGCAATCGTCCGCATTCTCAAGAAAAGCCCGGATCTCAAGATTGAAATCCGCGGGCATACGGATCACACATTCCGCGGACCTGAAAAAAATTCCATGGCCTTCAACCAGAAGCTTTCCGAACAGCGCTCGGCGGAGGTGCGCCGCATCCTCGTTGCATCCGGCGTCGATGACAAGCGTCTTGTCAGCGTGGGGCGCAGTTATCTTGAGCCCGAAGAACCCGAAACGACTCCCGCTGCGCGTGACAGAAACCGCCGCGTTGAGTTCAGGAGATTAGTCCTTGAAAAATAAGTCCCTGCAAACACTATCGACCAGGGCCTCAGGGCTCGTCTAATTAAAGCCATGGAGATCCTTCGCGAAAAGAAACGAGAATGGGATTTGCTGCGTGAAGCAGAAAAGATCCAGTACATTCTCCGCGACAAGCTCAGAAGCAAACCCTTCTACCTGAAGGGTTCAGAGCCTCCCATCGAATTCATCATGGGTGAGATTCTCCCGGAAGGCATTCAATTCTTCACGATTCCGGAACAGGCTCCGGCGCAGAGGGTCACGCTCTATCTCACCATGAACCGTCACATTGAAGTCGACTTTGACGTGAAGGAAATCAAAGAAGATATGTGGATTCTCATGCCGACGCTCGCGCGAATCGGCAAAGTCGTCCGCGCTCATCCGCGGTTTCCCACGTCAGCCGGAACTGTATACGCAACCAACTTCAAAGTAAGCAAGAATGAAATCGGCGCCGATATCGCGCGGCTGCAGATCGCAGCTCAGGTCGTGCTGCGGGATCACGAAAAGCAGCTGGCCGAAGAGTTTCCCGGTCTCAGGATGTATCTGACCGCGGACCGTGACCGGCCGATCGAACTGCGTCCCCTTGAGCATCTGACGGATGCTCTCGTCATCAAAGATGTTCACAGCCCGCAGGCCTATGACATTCCGCTGGGAGATACGACGTATCTCAAGGCGCTCGGAAAAACCTTTGAGCAGGTTCGTCTGAAACTGGCCGATATGGCATCGCTGATTGTCTATCCCATTGCGATCGAAGAAAAGGGAAAGAAGTACCTCATCGCGCACATGGTTCTGCCTCTTCGCATACCCGGCCAGGACTTCGATGCGATCCTTTCCACTTTGAGAGAAAAGGGCGAGGTGATTACGGAGCGGATCCGCGAAGTGAACATGATCACGATCAAAGAAAAACAGAAGGTTCGTGATATCTCCCTCGGCGGCGTCGGTCTTGAGATCGACAACAGCGAACTCAAGAAATACCTTCCTCTCAGTGACCGCATAACGTTTGATCTGATTTTCAAAATGCAGGCGCCGCTGCGGTTCCAGGGAAAGGTCTGCCATGTAGCCATGGTCGACACCGACCGGCTCGTTGCCGGGATCGACATTGAGGGATCGGGACACACGGAATACCGGAAATCGAATCAGGAACGCCTGAGCACGCTGATTCAGATGATCCGTTCGGAAAAGAAATAATGTCAGCACCCTATGTGGGAACCCGGGATTTCTTCCCGGAAGAAATGCAGTTTAGAAACCGTATGTTCGGCGTTTTACGCCGCGTATGCGAATCGTATGGGTATCTTGAGTACTCGGCTCCCTTGCTTGAGCCGTTGTCGCTGTATCAGTCGAAGTCTTCCGAAGAAATTGTAAACGAACAGGTCTACCGCTTCAAAGACCGCGGCGACCGCGAAGTTGCCATTCGTCCCGAAATGACTCCGACGATGGCGCGCATGGTCGGCTCAAAGGCCATGGAGCTTGTGCGCCCGATTCGCTGGTACAGCATCGCGAACTTCATGCGCTACGAACGGCCCGGCAAAGGCCGCTTGCGCGAATTCTTTCAGCTGAATGCCGACCTGATCGGGCCCGCCACGCCTGCGGCCGATGCGGAGATTCTGAGTCTGCTTGTGGATATTCTCACAGCGTTCGGGGCAAAAGAAGGGGATTTTCTCGTACGGATCAGCGACCGCCGCCTCTTCGATTCGTATGTTCAACATACGGACAAAGAAGTGCGCCGCGGAATCGGAAGGCTCCTCGACAAGCGCGAGAAGATCGGCGATGCAGCGTTTCAGGAAGAGCTGGGGAAGATCGCAGATGCGCCCCTCTCTGCGCGCGTGAATTCATTCTTGAAGATCAAACTCGAAGACCTGGCTGCGCTTTCTGAAAAAGGCGAAATCGATTCAGCCGTGGGAAGTCATCTCGCACAGGTAAGCGACATACTTGCGGCGCAGGGAAAATCGAAGTTCCTTTCGTTTGATCCCGGCATTGTGCGGGGGTTTGACTACTATACGGGACTCATCTTTGAAGTGCAGGATCAGAATCCGGAAAATCGCCGCGCGATCTGCGGTGGAGGGCGATTCGACAAACTCCTGGGACAGCTGGGCAAGCAGGACATGCCTGCGGTCGGTTTTGGACTCGGCGATGTGACCCTTGAAGCATTCCTTCGCGCGCGCGGGCTCCTGACAGACGCGCCTGCGAAGTCCGGCTGTTATTTCATCTTGTTCCCGGAGAGCCGCGATGCTTCGTTGAAGATCGCCAACGATCTGCGGCAGGCAGGAGTTCTCGTGGAGACGTCTCTTGAGCCGTCCGTAAAGATTGGCAAACAGATGGAAGCGGCCGACCGCAAAGGGCGGCGCTTCGTTCTCATGCAGGGCGGCGACGAACTGGCGCGCGGAGTTGTGCGGGTCAAAGATCTCGCAAGCGGCGAACAGAAAGACGTAAAACCGTCCGAGCTTGCGAAACTTGTAGGCTGATTCGTCCGGCCGAACGGCGATTGACGTCGCGCTTGCCCTAGTTATCCACGCCCTGACCCAGGAAGCTGACGTCTCGGATTCCTGGAAGCAGGTTCAGCTCGTCGGAGATTGCTTTCTCCATATCGCCTTTATAGTAGAGAGTCGTCATATAACGGGTCTCGCCGAGGATGCTGCGTGCCTCCTCGTTGGAAAACTGAACTCCCATTCCTCTCAGGACTCGTCGCACGTCCTGGATTCGGGTCTGCTTTTTTAGAGAAACTTCGAGGCGAACGTAGCGGAAGCGTGTCGTGCGAATCTGGCGTTCAAGGAACGTGAAGACTTCCAGCGTAAACAGAATGCCGATCGTGGCAAAGACGGCGAGCTTATACATTCCTGCGCCGGCGCAGAGACCAATCGCCGCAATGCACCAGATCGTGGCCGCAGTCGTAAGTCCGGTCACGACGCCGCGGTTCGTAAGAATGGCGCCCGCGCCAAGAAAGCCGATCCCGGTGACGACCTGGGCTGCAATCCGTCCAGGATCCGGTCCCGGAAATCCTTTTGCTTTCGCGTCGTAGGCCACAAATTCGGAGAGAATCATAAAGAGGCAGGCGCCCAGACTGATGAGCAGGTTCGTTCGAACGCCCGCTGCCTTGCCGCGGTAGCCGCGCTCAAGTCCAATGGTAAGACCGCACAGGGCTGCAACGGACAGTCGGAAGATATGCTCGTGAAACTGCGGGTCCAGCTCGATTCCCATTTCTTTAGTGTCGGCCGGCCGTCGCCGCAGGTGCAGGGGCACGGCGGAAAACGCCTCCCGCCGAATTTCGGCTTTTGCTTGCATCGAATCAGGGGGCCGCAATATGGACGCGTGCTCACCGTACGCGTGATTCCCTGTCTCGACATCAAAGACGGCCGCGTCGTCAAAGGGGTTCAGTTCGTCGACCTGCGCGACGCAGGCGATCCGGTTGAGCAGGCAGAGTATTACGCAAAATCAGGGGCTGATGAGCTTTGCTTTCTCGACATCACGGCCAGCCACGAAGACAGAAACATCATTGTAGATCTTGTCCGCCGTGTTGCGGAGCGCATCTTCATTCCATTTACGGTCGGCGGGGGAATCCGCACTCTCGAAGACATGGACCGCATTCTTCATTCGGGCGCTGACAAAGTCTCTTTGAATACTGCAGCATTTCTTCGGCCGGAGGTTCTCACGGAGGGTGCGCGCAAATTCGGAAGCCAGTGTATTGTCTGCGCGATCGACGCGCGCAAGACTGCCGACTCCTGGGAAGTCTACCTGAGCGGGGGAAGAAAGCCGACCGGACGATCTGCGGTCGACTGGGCGCGCGAAGCGGAAGACCGCGGAGCAGGCGAAATTCTTCTGACGAGCATGGACCGCGATGGAACGAAAGACGGATTCGATCTGGAGCTCACGCGCGCCATTCGCAGCGTGGTCCGGATTCCTGTGATCGCATCGGGCGGAGCGGGAAATGCAGAGCATCTTGCAGAGGCAGCCCTCGTTGCGCATGCCGATGCAGTCCTTGCAGCTTCGATCTTCCATTTCCGTGAAACAACCGTCAACAGCGTCAAAGAAGTAATGAAATCTCGTGGAGTAACCGTGCGACTATGAAGTTCCTCGAAGACCTGGAAAAACTGCTCTACCAGAGAAAACACGATCTGCCTGAAGGCTCTTATACTTCGACTCTGTTCAAGGGCGGCGAAGACCGAATCCTCAAGAAAGTTGCAGAGGAAGCCGGCGAAGTCATCATTGCTGTTAAAAACAGCGATTCAAAAGAAATCACGCACGAAGCAGCGGACCTCATCTTTCATCTGCTCGTTGCGCTGGTTCAAAAAGGCGTTCCGCTCAGCGCAATTGAGCAGGAGCTTGAAAAGCGTCACCGCAAGTAGTTCCGGATCGGGGGGAATATGTCAAAGACGATTGTAATTCTGGGAGGGGCCGTCGCCGGTCCGACCGCTGCGGCGCGTGCGCGCGAGATCGATGAAACCGCGCGAATCATCCTCGTTGAAAAAGGATCCCGCGTAAGCTACGCTGCATGCGGACTTTCTTTCTATCTTGCCGGGGAAGTGCAGTCTCTCGAAGATCTAAACCGTGAACGCGGTGAGTTCTTCCAATCCGTATACAATGTTGAGGTCTGGACGGGTTCGGAGGGAGTGAGCCTGGATGCCGCCAACCAGAAGCTCAAGGTGCGCAGGAACGGAAGCGAAGAGGAATTGTCTTACGATTCGCTTGTGTTTGCGGGCGGCGGCGAAAGCATTGTGCCGGCTGCCATTGCCGGGGCAGCAAATGTTTCCGTATTTCGGACGTTAAGCGACCTGGAGAAAATTAAGAATGCGCTGGCGGAAGGCCGCAGGCGTTTCGTGATCCTTGGAGCCGGGCCGCTCGGACTTGAAGCTGCGGATGGCCTCGTTCGCGCGGGCGCAGAAGTAACCATCCTCGAAAAGGCATCGGAAATTCTCGCATCGTTCGAAAACAAGATTGCGCGGGTGGCGCGCGCCAGCCTTTCGCAGAGCGCGGGAATTTTGACAGGTGTTCGCGAAGAGAATTTTGAGATTCACGACGGCCGCATAACGGTCGTGCACGCGGACGCAGACCGCATTGAAACGGATTTTGTAATCTGCGCGGCCGGCATCACTCCGCGCACAGATTTGCTCAGGCAGGCGGGCGCGTCCGTCCATTCGGACGGAACGCTGGTCATTGATGAATCCTGCGCCACAACTCTGAAGAATGTATACGCATGCGGCGTTTCTGTCAGTGTTCCTCATGCCGGGAGCTATTTCTGGAGCGGCCAGGCTGCCGTTGCCGACAAGACGGCACAGGTCGCCGGCGAGAACGCCGCGGGAGGGGATGCGAAAGTCGCCGCGTTTGTAGGCTCGACGCTCATCCGCCTTCCGGGCACAGTCGTCGGCCGCACGGGCCCGTCGCGGCGTCAGCTGGCCTTGAGCGCGGGCAATCGGCTCGGCCGCGCGTTCATCCACGCGTATGACCGTGAGCCCTATATGCCGGAATCACAGCCGCTCATGATCGAGCTCTTCTATGAAAAAGGCACCGGCCGAATTCTTGCGCTCGAGGCTGCGGGCGCAGGCGTGGAGCGCAGGATCGACGCTGCGGCTGTGGCCATTGCCGCGGGCATGACCGTTCATCAGCTTGCGAAACTTGACTTTGGATACAGCCCGGCTCTCGGCTCGGCGCGCGATGCGCTGAATGTTGCAGCGACTGTTGCCGTGCAATCGGAGCGGGGGCGCACGAAGGCTGTGGAGCCGGAGGAGCTGAAGACGCGCACGGGAGAATATTTCATCATCGATACGGGCACAGCGCACCGCGAAGGCGTGCACATGAGCGTGCCGCTGGAAGTCCTGCGGTCGCGGATCGAAGAGGTGCGGGCTGCCCTTGCGAAATCCGGCGCGAAAACTGTGGCCTGTCTGAGCCAGACGGGCAGGCGCGGGCATCTGGCCGTCCGGATTCTTGAGGCGCATGGAATTCCGGCGGTCAATGTTCTTGGCGGCGCGCGTCTTTCTGAAATCTGATGAATCGATTTGCGCACGACGCGGCCGATCTGGAAATCTTTGATCCGGCGCAAGTGTTTGCGGCCGGTGAGCGGAATCATCACATCTCAAACACAGCGTATCCAATCGCGCATAACGTTACCTGGAGACCCTACCGGACCCGGCCGGAATCGGATGCCGTGGCCGCGGCTTTTTCCGGCATCCCGGAATTGACGCTCTATTCTCACATTCCGTTCTGCGAAACCCGCTGCTATTTCTGTGAGTATACGGTGGTCGGAAAGCGGGAGCTCGATTCCACGCGCGAATACATGGATCTGCTCGGCCGCGAACTGGCCATGTACCGCGATCTGCTCGGCGAGCGCGCTGTTTCTGGCTTCGACATCGGCGGAGGCACGCCCTCATTCGTAGATGCGGACTTGATCGCGAAGCATGTGGACGAAGTCATGCGTTCCTTTCGGCTGCTTCCCGGCTTTGAGATCAGCATCGAGACAACGCCGCGCATTGCGGCGGCCGATCCTGCGAAACTAAAGGCGTACAAACAATGCGGCATCGACAGGATCAGCATGGGGCTCCAGGTTACGGAGCCGGATCTTCTTCGCCGCCTGGGCCGCTCAGAAAACGGACTTGAGCATCACGCTCGTGCGCGGGATCACATCCGGGCAGCAGGATTCAAGAAGTTCAACGTGGATCTGATGTACGGCTTTGCTGCCCAGAGTGACGAGTCCTTCGAGGCATTACGCTGTATCGCATGCGCTACAAGCTTACGCGCATTTCCGCAGAGGCAGGGCGTGTGTCGCTTGAGCAGGTCAGACGCCAGGCGGACCTTGCGAAACGATTTTTGAAATCGGCGGGTTATCATGCAAATCCCGGCAAGAATACATACAGCCGAATTGCGTCCGATACAGGGACCAGCGCCTACCTCACGCGGCGCGTGATCGAAGGAACTCCGTATCTCGGCATTGGTCTTGGCTCGCAGAGTTATACGAACTCCACGATCGCTTACAATGCCGGCGCTGCGTCGAAGAGCATCGGACCGTACGCGAAGATGATTTCCGAGGGCAGGCTTCCGATTCAGGATTTTTACCAGCTCCCCGCGCGCCATATGATGGCAAAGATGATTGCCGTGAGTTTCTACTTCGGTGAAATCAATCTCGAGAGGTTCAACCGTAAGTTCGGTCTTTCGCTCGAAGAAGCGCTGCCTGCTTCCGTGCAGTTTGCTCTGCGCGAAGGCTTAATGGAGTATCGCAGGTCTGAGAACGGCGCGGAGATTGCGGATCTCAAGCGCGAATCCCTTTCCCTCACAGAGAAAGGGGCCCGTCATTTCAACGGGACGATTGCACTTTTCTTCGCTCCTTCCGTTCAGAGATTTCTCATCAGCGGTGAGGCCGAAAAATCGATGGATGTAAACGCGCGCGCAGCGGCCGGTGTTTCCCTCCGGAACGATACAGTCGCCGCGGGCCCGGTCGCTGTATAATATGGATTTTGCGAATATCCTGTTTGCCGGTCCCTGCAATCGCTCCTGTCCTTTCTGCATCGGAAAATCGCTGCCGGACCAGGCGAACCAGCCGAACCTGGACCTCTTTCCACTGCGCGGTCAGGATGAGTTTGTGCGGGAAGTGCGGAGGCTTGGCATCTCTGAGATCGTAATGACGGGAACGACGACTGACCCTCAGCTCTACCGCCACGAGGCGCGTCTTCTCGAGTCGCTGCGGCAGGAACTGCCGGATGCAAAGTTTTCCGTGCACACAAACGGAGCGCTCGCATTGCGAAAGATGGATGTTTTCAATCTCTACGACCGTGCATGCATTTCCTTTCCGAGCTTTGACCGCGTAACCTACGCGAAGATGATGGGGCCGGGTTTCGTGCCCGATCTCGAGAAAATCCTGCAGCATGCGGCGATCCCGGTGAAGGTCAGCTGCGTTTTGAACGAACACAACATTCATGAGATTCCGGCGTTCCTTTCCCGATGCGCGGCGATTGGCGTGCGCCGCGTGGTTCTCAGAAAACTCTTTGGCGAAACGCGCAGATGGGAGGTTCTTCCGGGAGAACGCCCCGTTCGATTCTACCGCGAGAATCCTGTGTACGACATTCAAGGCATGGAAGTTACGTACTGGGATTTCGATGCGACCACGAGCTCGAGCATCAACCTTTTCTCCGACGGCACAATCGGCCCGTCATACCTGCTGGCGCGCACCCCGCAGTTCGCGAACGCTTGAAATCGAACGTCAGGCGGCGCTGCGTTCTTCTGCGATTCCCGGATAGGGCTTGATTCCAAACCACGAAACCGCCTTCTCCATTCCGCGCCAGAAGTTGATGCGGTCGAGCAGGGGATTCATCCAGCCGTTTGTAATGCAGTAGTAGGTGTCGAATGGTTTGGTATGATGCACGTCGTGGTGTTTCACTTCAAGAATGATGCGCATTTTCTGAAGAAGTACAATCCAGGCAGGCGGATGCTCCAGATGCGACCACTTGTGAAACTGGTTGGTCATGACCGTTCCGCCGATCGTAAAGCTCAAAAAGAATGCCGTCAGGCGGTAGCCATCGGACGGTTCGCCGAAAAGAAGCGGATGCAGCAGCCAGAATGTAACCGGAACCGCTCCAATGCATGTGTTGCCGATCGTGACCGTGAGCGTGTGTTCCGTCATTTCGCGCGGGCGAAGATGATGGTCGCGAAACGGTTTGATGAAGGACTTTCCCAGCACGGGCATTTCCTGGGAACCGTACGTATCAAATCCCCAGTGAATTATGCCCGTAATCCAGTCTGCGGCCAGCCAGCCCAGGGGCAGAAGCAGGACCAGCCAGAAGACTTTCGAAGGGTCGCGGTATTCGGTTACAGAAAGGATGATCGTGGCGAGAAATACCAGCGGATAGCTGTAGGTCGCCAGATGTTCGAGGTATGCGTGCACCGGGCCGGCAGAGCCCGGAAAACGGTCTTCCTGCTGGATTATGTCTGATCCATTCGCTTTTGCCATCGGTGCACAACTGACCGGTGCCCTGCCGCTTGAAATCCTTTTTTATGGACACAGGGCCCTCGCTCACAAAATCAGGAAGAACCATATACTTCGAGGAACAAAAATGACTCATCCGAATCAGGCATTGTTTTCCGGCGAGAAGCCTTTCCCGGTTATCCCGAGCTGCGAGCACTTCGCAGGGAACGAAAAAATGATCATGAAAGCCCTGCAGCTGCAGCAGGAGAAAGGACCGGTTTTCGACATTACCCAGGACTGCGAGGACGGAGCTCCCCAGGGACAGGAAGTCGAGCATGCAAAGATGATCGTCCGCATCACAACTTCAGCGGACAACAAGTTTGGAATGGCCGGCGTGCGAATCCATGACCACTCCAACAAACACTGGAAACAGGACGTGGATATCCTCGTTCCTGGCGCGGGCGAAAAACTCGCATACATCACCATCCCGAAACCGACCGCAGCATCTCAGGTTGAAGAGATGATCGACTACATCCGCAATGCTGCGACGAAAGCGGGCATCAAGCGCGAGATTCCGATTCACGTTCTCGTCGAAACGCACGGCGCGCTGCGCGACTGCGAAAAAATTGCTGCCATGCCATGGATGCAGGTGATGGACTTCGGCCTGATGGACTTTATCTCAGGTCACAACGGCGCCATTGCCCTTTCGAACATGAAATCACCCGGGCAGTTTGATCACAGACTGATTTCGCGCGCGAAGGCAAACGTGGTTGCGGCATCTCTTGCAAACGGAATTGTTCCGGCTCACAACGTAACCCTTGACCTCAAGAACTTCGAGCAGACGAAAGCGGATGCGACTCGTGCGCGTTACGACTTCGGCTTCCTCCGCATGTGGTCCATCTATCCGACACAGATCGACGCGATTGTTCAGGCAATGCAGCCCGATCACTCAGAAGTGGAAAAAGGCTGTGCTGTGCTTCTCGCAGCGCAGGACGCAAACTGGGGACCGATTCAGCACGACGGCGAACTGCACGACCGCGCAACCTACCGCGGATTCTGGAGCCTGGTTCAGAGAGCCCGTCTTTCCGGACAGTCTCTGCCGGCTGAGGCGATCAAGCGCTGGTTCTCCTGATCTGACGGCATCCGATTCAATGGAAAAGGCGGCTTCTGGCCGCCTTTTTTTTGCCGTTATTTGCTTTCGAGCCACTCCTTCATTGGGTCGAGCCAGTACTCATGCCATCCTGTATTGTGTCCTTTTCGCTCCTCTTCCGTCGGCAGCTTGAGGTGAACCAGAGTGATTTTTGTTCCGCCTTTTGCGAGCGGCGATAGATTCCAGTGCACGACGGAGTCTGGCCACGAAGCATCCCATCCCGCCATGCGCCACGTGTAGTGCAGAATAGAAGGCTTCTCGGCAAGAAGGATCTTTCCGGTCGTCTCTCCGCCGAAGAGCTTGAATGTCGTTCCCCTGCGCGAGGACATGTGAGCCGAATCGTCCTGCATCCATGCGGCGATGGACTTTGAGTGCGTGAGAGCATCCCAGACGCGTTCGATGGAAGCGCTCGTCTTCAGAGCGATGCGGATGGCTGCGGGCCGGCGGGTCGTCATGCCCGGATGATCTGTCCGGACCGCCCCTGCGCAAGTTTTTTTCTGGCGGAACCGATTGGCGGGACAAATTTACGGCATGCCCAGGAAAGCGCCGCGCATTGCACTGGCCCTCTCGGGAGGAGGATTCCGGGCCGCCGCATTCCACTGCGGAGTTATTCGAACGTTATTCGACCTTCAACTGATGCCTTTCCTGACTCACGTCTCGGCCGTAAGCGGCGGGGCGATTGCTGCCGCGGCCCTGGCACAAAGGCCTGAGCTCGTAACGGTCGACCGGATCGAGGGATTTCTCGTGAACGAATCTCCTCTTTCTTCTTCCATCCTGCGCGGAATTTTTGATCTTCGCAAGAGCCGCACGGACAAGCTCGGTGAGGCGCTCGCGGATTCCCTTTTCGGAGATGCGCGGCTTGGCGATTTGCAGGGCCCTCGTCTTTTCATTCAGGCAACGAGCGCAAACACAGGAAACGGATTTGTGTTTGAGGCGGGCGGCGATGCGCCGGCGATAATGGGCGAGCATGAGGAAGGACGCGTGCCTGCGGATCGGTTTTCTCTTTCAAGGGCCGTGGCTGCGAGCTGTGCGTATCCGGTCGTTTTTGCCCCTCTTGTGATCGGGCCGACTGAGTTTCCCGGCGGCGCGCATCTGGTCGACGGCGGCGTGTATGACAATCTTGCGGTTCAGTCGCTTTTTAGCACGGATGGGGATCTGTGGATTGTCAGCGATGCCGGAGCTCCATTGTTCCGGAATAACGATCCTGGAGATACGTTATTCGCCATTCAGAGCACGATGGACATTATGATGGAACGAATCCGCGCGCTCGAAATTGCGCGCCTTGCCGGCGCAGGCACAAAGGCGCGCCGGGTGATCTGGTTCTCCATTGACAGCGGTCCACAGGACGCGGCCGCGCGATGTTCGAGAATTCCGACCGGACTTGCCGCACTTGAAAGGAACGACCTGTCTCTTCTTGAAAGGCATGCGGGCAGTCTGCTGCGCGAGCGGCTGGCAAAGTTCGCGCCAGGATCCTACTTGAAGAAAAACAGCTGAAGGCCTGCAAGGATTGCCGAACCGGCCAGACCCAATAGCAGGAATTTTAGATCAATTCGGCTCATGTCCCTGATTTGCCAGTATGCAGGGGTTGTCCGTAAAAATACGGATCGCCGATCGTATCCTTACCGGTTGACAAATCTCCGGAATTTAGTAACCTCAAGGGATGGCGGGCAGAGTTGCTTCCCTTTCGCTGGCATCGTTTTGTCTGAGCCTTGGTTTTGAATCCCGGTTTCCCGGTTCGATTCATCTTTCTTATGGATTCTTGATGGCGGCGCTCATGCTTATCCAGGGCCGCTCTCGAATTGCCGCATCCGTATTTGGCGCTGGAGGCTTTGCCGCAGCCGCCTGGGCCGCGCCAACCTTGCTGCCATGGGCGATTGGATCCGCTCTCACGGCCCCTCTCGAAAGCACCATGGCAGGACGGATTCTCCGCGGCCGGATTTCGTCTGTCCGGCTGGGGTCTCTCACGATCGCCTCAACGGCCTGTTCTGTGGGGCCGTCGATCTGTGCGGCCATTCTGACCAATGAAACGGACCTTGCCGTCCTGCGGGTAGGCTTTGCGAATCTCGCGGCAACCCTTGCGCTTGTGCCCGCAGCCTCTTTGATTGTGCGCGGTGAATCCCTGCGCACCGGCTGGATCTTCGGGGCGGCGGGAGCGCTGGCTGCCATGGTGGTCTGGCTGCCCGACCCGCCGTTTCTCTTTCCGTACCTGCTTTTGCCTGCGTTCATCTTTATTGCGATTCGCGCAGGGCTCGGCGCGGCCTTAATGTCTGTATGCGCTTCGCTTTTGTTCATGATTTTTGCCGAGACGCGCCACCGCCTGCATATTCTCGGCGAAGCAGATACGTCTACCGCTTTTGCAACATCCTTGTTTCACGCAACGTTAGCCGCTACTGTTCTGCTCACAGGCGCGGTTCACTCGGACGGCAAAAGACTCTCAGCCCGCCTCTGGGCGAAGATGCGTGAATCGGCGCGTGCAGCGCATACATTCCGTCTTTTTGCGTCCGGCACAGATGATACCATGGCCATTTTTGCATGCGAAGATGACGACTACCGGCTCCTGAGCTTCGGGTCCCGCTACATCAGCGCGGAGCAAAGGGAAGCCCACATCGGGAAGTCCATCTCTGCATATTTGAGCGGCGAGGAGCTCGTGCTCTGGCGTGGCTGGTTTGACCGTGCGAGGGAGCGTGGAGCTCCTCTGGAAGTCGATCGCGGGTCGGTCTTTTTTCCTGACCGCATTATACGATATCGGATCACTCCCTACTACTCCGGAAGGTCAGTCTCACACATCATTATTTCGGGCCGGGACGTGACGGTAGCATTGCAGCAGGAAAGTGATCTACGCGCGCTAGCAAGGGAGCAGAAGGCTTTCGCCGAGCTGAGCGCGAAAGCCCTGGTCGGGCTTCCAGTTGATGAGCTGCTCGAGGAGTCTGTGCGCCTTGTCGCGGAGAGTACAGGAGCTTGCTCGGCTGCCATCGTTTGCCGGAACGATGACGAAGTCTTTGTGCGCACGGGCTTTCGCTGCAATGAAACCGCAATCGCGTCTCCGGAAATTACGTCTGTCTATGAATCCCTTCTGACCGGCATTGAGCCGGATCTCAATTCAGGTCATCCGCTTCTTTCGATGGGCGCAGGGCAGCCGGTTCACGGCATTGCGGTCCCCATTCCGGCTGACAGGGTCCCCTTTGGTTTGTTGATCGCTGCATATGAGGTCGGGGTTACGGGCGGGGATGAAAGATCGTTTCTCCTGGGCGCGGCGAATATTCTGTCCCATGCATTGCAGCGGGCTTCTTATGAAGCGCGCCTCAGAGAGAGCGAACAAAAGACGTCACTTGCTCTTGAGAGCGGCGAAGTCTCCTTGTGGCAGTGCGATCTCGTCAATGGAGAAGTGATTCTGGACGAACGCCTGGGCCGGCAGCTCGGTCTGCCTGGAACCGTTTCGCTTCCGACGGCGGAGTTTGTTGAGCGTTTCCACGAAGTGGATCAAGAGCATGCTCGCTGGGCCCTCACTTCCCGCCGCCCGGAACGACTGAAAATATTCGAGATGGAGCACAGACTGCGCATGGCGAACGGCGACTATCGGTGGTTTCTCAGCCGGAGCCGTATTACCCAGACGGACTCGGAAAACCGTCCAACCAGGATTCTTGGCACCGAGATCGACATTGACGCGCGCAAAACGGCGGAGGTGATCATTCAGAGAGTAAACCACATGCTCGAAACGCTGATCCAGGTTTCTCCCATCGGCATCATCGGGGTCAATCACGTCGGCGATCCCGTCATCTGGAATCCTGCAG
>CAZUJO010000031.1:12649-16591 GCA_964619995.1 uncultured Leptospiraceae bacterium | reverse complement strand
AGAAAGAACACAGCGAACATCTTCGCGCCCGGCCGCGCAAGCGTGATCAGGCGGTCGAGCGAGTTCATGAAAAGCGAGCGGTTCGGAAGGCCGGTTAACGGGTCATGAAACGCTGCGTGCACCAGTTCGTCGCGCGCCTGCATCTGTTCCGTGACATCACGAAAATTCCAGACACGGCCGACGGCCGCGCCTTCCATAATGTGCGGCCTCAGGTAGAAATCAAAGAAGCGCCCGTCTTTGAGCTGGAGCAAGTCCCGCATCTCGGAAGTGCCCGGCAGCGCATCTCCAGGCGCGAAGGGCGCGCCGTCAATGAGCAGCTCCCGAAAATGATTCAGGAGCGCTGATTCTCCCTGTTCGAGAATTCCG
This sequence comes from uncultured Leptospiraceae bacterium, assembly GCA_964619995.1. Classification (GTDB taxonomy): domain Bacteria; phylum Spirochaetota; class Leptospiria; order Leptospirales; family Leptonemataceae; genus JAEUSB01. The sequence goes on along the minus strand of CAZUJO010000031.1, from coordinate 16,225 downwards.
GCCGGAATCTTCCACATATCCTGCATGCGGCCGTTCCAGGCGACCGGGCGGCCCGAAAGGTCCGTGATGAGAATTGCGTCTGCCGTGGATTCAAGCGCTGTGTGGAGAAGCGTGACCGATCGGCGAAGCTCTTCGTTTCGCGAAAGGAGCTCCTGCGAAGTATTGTTGAGCGATCGTTCAAGAGCTGCGCGGTCTTGCTCGAACTGACGATAGGCGGCGTCGATCGCGCCCGTCAGGCCGGCGAACTCGGTCGGAAAGCGGTCGAGGGCTGCATGCGCTTGCAGCTGCTTTAGAAGCAGGTCGTGCAACTCGCTCATAGGCGCATTGCACACGAAGGCAATGTTTCGTAAAGCCGAATCATCGTCCGCCGACGACGGACTCCTGAACCACGGACCGAAACAGCCCCTTGAATTCGCCGGCCTCCGGGCCGCCGTTGATCATGATCGCCGCGGGCTTCCCGGATGGCAGCTTCTGGTCGAGCGTCCATTTCAAAAAGGGCCCGTCGGACACGTAGCTGTTTCCAAATGCCGCCAGGACGAACACAGGTTTCCCCGTCTGCTTTTCGAGGTTTCGCACGATCATTTCCAGGCGCGCCGCCTTTCCACCGGCATAGGGGACAGGCTCGACGATGCGGTCGCTGATGAGACCGCGCGGCACTTCGAGCTCCGTGCCGTATATATTTTCGCGGGGCACGCCCGCGGAAGAAGCCGCCGGCCTGGCCAGAAAGGACGGCGATGCGGTGATGATACAGGGAACGACACCCGACTGCCGCAGCCCCGAAAGCATCGCAACGGATGAACGGAAATAGTAGTTCTTGAGCTTCGTGTTGAAATGATCCTCGGCCAGCTTCTCAAGCCGCACCGCAGGCATCCCCCGGAAGATCTGCGCCGCAAAAGCGCGGGCGGCGGCCGGTCCATCCTTTGCTTCAACCGCGCGAAAATCATTCTGGAATTTTTCATATTCAGACGGGCGGTATTTTGGCGCATAGCCCCGCGAAATCGCCAGTTGAATCAGCCCCTCGTATGCGCCGTCCAATCCGGTCGTCATATCCCCCTTCAGCAGCGTTCCATCAAAATCCCATACGGACAGAAACACACAGCCATGACTGCAGACCGGAGAGCTGGCAAGCCTGCCTCGCAATTCATTCACTTCCTCAACAATTAATTTCGCATGTTGATCCGGAACTACCGGAGCGCAAAACGAAAGGAGGACCAGGAATGCAGAGAATCTACTCATCGCTGGTGCATGACGCAGAGAAAGGCCAGCGTCAACCGAAGAAAATTCCCCAACTTGCTTGCCATTTCCCAGGCCGAATGACAGACCGTCCCCCATGTATTCGCATTCGGAATCCACGTTTCAGTCCTCCAAGGACGATTTTCCTATCTACTTCCAGAAGTGGACTCCGCAGAGAGTGCGCAAGGTGCTTGTGATCCAGCACGGATTTGGAGAGCACTCCGGCAGATATCAGAATATTCGCGAGGCCTTTGAGGGAACCGACACTGCGTTCTATGCGCTTGATTCGCGCGGACATGGCAGGACAGGCGGCAAGCGCGGGCACGTGGATCAATTTCAGCTGTATGTAGACGACCTCGCAGATTTCATCCAGCTCGTCCGCAAAGAGAATATGAACGATGAAGTCTATCTTCTTGGCCATTCGCTCGGCGGAGTGATCGCGCTCCAGTACGCGCTTCAGGGAACCAATCAAACCAATCTCGCAGCCCTGATCGTCTCCTCGCCCGGTCTCATCATCGAAATGGATCCGGCGAAACAGGTGAAGAAAGTCATGGCGACTCTGTTCTCATCCATTGCGCCCGCGGCAACGCTCGACGCAGGGCTCGATCTCACATATCTTTCGCATGATCAGAGCGTCATCGATGCATACAAAGCCGACCCGCTCGTTCACGGAAAGATTTCCTTCCAGATGGGCAGCAACCTCTTTCATGTAGGGAAGAGCATTTTCGAAAAAGCAAGCCACCTGACCATTCCCGTTTACGTATTCCAGGGGACGGGCGACAAGATCGTCTCGCCGGAAAGCGCGAAGCATCTCTACGAAATGCTCAAGACCGAAGATCGCACTCTGAAAATGTACGACGGCCTCTTCCACGAAACCATGAACGAGCTGCCAGCCGACAGACAGAAAGTTCTCGGCGATCTTCGCCAGTGGTTTGAAAAGCACTGACCTTCATTTCACCGTAACCGGCAGCGGCCCGCCGCTGGTCATTCTGCACGGATTCTTTGGCTCCGGAAGGAACTGGAGCTCGGTTGCGCGCGCACTGTCGGATTCGAACACCGTATACTCCCTGGATCAGCGGAATCACGGAGAATCCCCGCATATACCCGGACATACGTTAGACGACCTTGTAAACGATTTGCGTGGATTCTGCCAGTCAAACGCGCTGAAGAATCCTGCAATCCTGGGCCACTCCATGGGCGGTCTCGTCGCGATGGAATACACGCTCCAGTACGCGGATGAGGTCCGCGGGCTCATTGTCGTTGACATCGCCCCGCGAAAGTACGCGCCCAGACACGATGCTGAATTCCGGGCCCTGCGCGAAGACCTGACCGGATGCCAGACCAGACAGGACGTGGACACGCGCATGGCCCGTCACGTTTCCGATCCAGTGATTCGGCAGTTTCTCCAGACGAACCTGGTGCGCACAGAAACCGGTTTCGCATGGCGCATCCCGGTGGAACTTCTGGCAAAGGCGTCCTTTCTCGACGGATTCACGGCCGGTCGAGCCTGGGAGGGCCCGACTCTCTTTCTGCGCGGGACTGAATCTGACTACACAACGCCGGATGACGTTGCCGTTATGCGGCAATTCTTTCCGCAATCCGTCGTGCACTCCCTTCCTGGCGCCGGACACTGGCCGCATTTTTCGCATCCTGACGCATTTCTCTCTGAGGTTCGCGCGTTTCTGAAAAGCCTCCCCCGGTAAGACGTTCTGATCAGAAGTATGCGACGGCGACGTTTCCCGGGCTGGTTCCCGGAATGGCGGTGCCGATCACGCCTGGAATGCCGTTTGCGCCGTTGATTGAATAAATGGTAATCGTATTGGCTGTAGTGTTCGCGGTGTAGAGATATCGACCGGTCGGCTCGATGGTAATTCCCTGCGGTCCCGTTCCGGTTGCAACGGTGGCGCCCCCAGACAGAAGCCCCGTGCTCTGATTGACCGAGAAAATACTGATGTTGCTCGATGAGGCATTGAGGGAATACACAAACTGACCTGTGGGATATATGGCGATGTCTTTGGGAGAGGAGCCTGCCGCCTGCGTGCCGTTGCTCGTGAGGCTGCCCGTGGACGATGCGACTGTATACATCTGAACTGCATTGGAAATATCGCATGGCGCGTATGCGTAGCGCGTAGAGGGGTCAACCGTGATCTTCTGCGGATTGACTGCGGCGGCAACCGTGCCGTTCGAAGTCAGCATGCCTGTTGTCTGATTTACAGTGAACATAGAAACGTTCGCGCTGCCCGTATTCGCGACATATACGTATGCGCCCGAAGGGTCCACGAGGATGCCGCCGGGTGCCGAGCCGGGCGTTATGGTTCCGAGAGAAGTGAGAAAGCCGGTGGA
>CAZUJO010000031.1:0-12639 GCA_964619995.1 uncultured Leptospiraceae bacterium | reverse complement strand
GCCTCCCCAGTTTGCTGAATAAGCGAACCGGCCTGTGGGATGAACCGCCATTTGCAGCGGCTGACCTCCTGTCGGAGCCGTTCCCAGGGACGTGAGTATCCCGCTTACACGGTTGATTGAATACATAGAGACGTTGGCCGATCCATTGTTGACCACATAGAGAAAGTTACCCGACGGATCGACCACGGCCCTCGCGGGGCCCGTCCCGGCAGCAATCGTGCCGAGCGATGTGAGCAGCCCCGTCGTCTGGTCGATTGAGAACATCGAAACATTGTTCGAACCGGAATTGTTGGTGTAGGCGAAGCGCGGGGCGCGCTGGTACGCCGCAAGGAGGGCCAGGTAGGCAACGATCCCGTTCGCGTACGTGCCCGCATCGTTAGGCGGCGGCAGACCGGGTGCGCAGCGTCCGACGAGCGCCGCAACCAGAACATAGCCCGCGAGGCGCTTCATTCTTCAGAATGTGTCCATAACCTGGGATTGCACAACCTTTTTTCGGCGCCGTTAGGCGATATTTGCTCCTTTTGCCAGGCTCTTCCGGGGCCGATGCTGTAAACGATGCGCTCGTTTTTTGCCGTGTTCTTGCTTGCGCTTGCCTGCACGGGCGCCGCGGCATTTCCCCTTGAAAGAACATCGCAGGCATACGCCCCGCCGATGGAGATATTTGAAGATCCGTCCGGTACGATGACAATCGACCAGGCGGCTCAAGGGAAATTCGAACCCGTGCCGGAGAATGCCGCGTTCGGCTACACAGGTTCCGCATTCTGGATCCGCATCGAACTGGAAAACCGCACCCGCGAAAGCCAGTGGCTTCTGCACATTGCCTATCCGCTGAACGACCGGGTCACCCTTTACTGGCGCACGGAGACCGGCTGGTCCTCGCGGCAGTCCGGGCAGCTGACCCCTGTATCGGCCCGCGATTTTGCTTCCCGCTATCCGATCTTCCGCATTGGCCTGGAGCCCGGTTCCAGAAGAACCTTCTATCTGCGGGTCGAATCTGGCGACTCCATTGCGGTTCCGGTCACGGTCATGACATACGAAGCTCTGGCCGGCCGCGAGCATGGCGAGCAGATGGCGCTCGGACTCTTCTACGGCGGAGTCATTCTGTTGATTCTGTACAACCTGTCCATTTTTCTTATCACAAAAGATTCAGTTTATCTGTACTACGTATATTATGTGAGCAGTTATTTCATATTCCAGATTTCAGAGAACGGCCTCATGGGCGAATATCTGCTCCCCGAATCGCCCTGGGCTGCCAATCAATTCCTGCCCTTCCTGGTTTACCACGTTGCGTTGAGCGCTTCTATATTTTCCTATCGATTCCTCGATGCGGGAACGTTCCCTCTCTTCGCCTGGGTTCTCCGCGGATTTGCCGGGCTCGCATCGATCGGGATGGCCGTGACATTCTTTGTTCCTTACATGGCAGCCGTCATTCCCTCTGTCGTGATTGTGATGTCTTTCGGACCGGTCACGATTGCGCTCGCGTTTGCGGCGTGGAGGCGCGGGAACCGCGCGGCACGTCATTTCATCTTCGCATGGACGGCCATCCTCGCAGGCGGATTCGTTTATGGCCTCAAGGCATTCGGATTCGTGCCGGACCTCTTCATTACGCGTTACGGCGCCATGCTGGGATTCTCCGTTCAGGCGGTTCTGCTTTCTCTCGGACTTGCGGATAGAATCCGCATCATGAATTCTGAACTCGGAAGCTTGAAAGCGAATCTGGAGAAGCGCACGGGATACCTGGAAGAGATCATCGCCCGCGCGCGCGAAGCCGCAAGCGCGCTTTTGAGCGCGAACCGGGAAGAATCATCCCTTGTAAACGGCCTTTCGGACAGGGCACAGGCTCAGGAAGATCTTACCCATCAGCTCTCGTCGGCTTTCGAGGAGCTTGCCGCTTCCTCCGAATCCATACATGAAAGCACAACGAATCTGCTCGCAAGCTGGCATGAGACTCGCTCGACGATTGCGAATCTGTCTACCGTGCAGGAGAACGTGCTGGCTTCAGGTTCTGCCGTGCTGGACCATGTTCTTGAGATTTCGCACTCCTCGGACGAATCAGGCGCGAGGATTGAAGAAATGCAGCGCCAGATGGACGTTATCCGGCAAGGCGGCGAAGCCATTGCGCGCTTCGCAAAGACCATCGGAGACATCACGGACAAGACCAATCTGCTCGCTCTCAATGCCGCAATCGAAGCCGCTCGTGCGGGCGAACATGGCCGTGGATTCGCAGTCGTCGCGGACGAAATCGCAAAACTTGCGGAAGCAACCAGAAAGAGCTCGCGCGAGATCAGCGTTCAAATCGAGCGCATCCAGACCGATATACACGGCGGCATGGACTCTGCCGCGGCCGTGCGATCGGCGCTCGTCTCCGTAATTCAGCGGCTCGACAACGTCCGCGGGTCCATTGGCCGCGTAAATGAATCGATGTCCGAACAGGAACGGAGCATGCGCAGCCTGCTTGCGCAGACGACCATTCTTGAAAACGTGTCGACGCGGATCGTAAGCACAACGCAGGAACAGAAGAACTCGACGATCTCAAGCCAGAGCACGGTGATCGAGATCGCAAAGCTGGCAACCGAGGTTACAGAAGCCAGCAAACGCATCCTTGAAGTGGGCGCGGCTGCGGCGAAACGCGCAGAGGATCTGAACGATCGCATCTCGCATGTTGCGGAAGCCGGCCAACCCTCGCAAAGCGCTTGACAGGCGGCGAACGGTTCCGCAAACAGAGTCGAGGCCGGAAATGAAAATCACCCTTCTTTCACAGCATAAACACGAAAGAGGGATGTATGCATTTTATCAAAACAAACGGACTCACACTCACTGCAGCTGATCGCACGCTGATCGAACCAATCACCATTGTTCTGCGGGGCCGCATCGGCCTGACCGGCGAAAACGGCTCGGGAAAATCCACGCTCCTTCGCGCGCTGGCTTACGACCCGCAAGTCTTCCGCAGCGGACGCACGCTTTTGCAGAGCCAGGAAAGTGCGGGCACTGTGAGCGATCTTCTCGAAATCACCGGCACACTTGCTGCCATCGACCGCGTTCAGAGCGGACAAAGCTTGAGGGGAGACGAAGAAATGGTCGAAGACCAGTGGAGTCTCCCGCAAAGAGCCAGAGCTGCCCTCGCCGCGAGCGGACTGGCGGAAATCGATCTTACGCGGAAAGCGAGCACGCTCAGCGGCGGCGAACGGGCCCGCGTCATTCGCGCGTCGATGCTCCTGCACGAAGCGCAGATTCTTCTCCTGGATGAGCCCACAAACCATCTCGATGCGCAGGGACGCGCTGAGTTCTATCAGTTCCTCGAGGACTACGACGGGACTGCAGTGATCGCTTCGCACGACAGAGAGCTTCTGCGCCGAATGGACGGGATTCTTGAAATCCGCGCGGAAAGGGCTCGATACTACGAAGGCGGGTTTGAAACCTATGCCGCGCAGCGCGAAAGCGAGATCCTGCGGGCGGAACATGCGCGGGCGGCTTCAGCGCGCGAATCCCGCAAGGCACGGCGCGAAAAAGAGGAATTGATCTCGCGGCAGATCAAACGAGAGCGGAGCGCGCGCGCTCGCGCGCCGGACGCAGGCATTCCGCGCGTGGCTCTGGGGCTCCTCAAACGCAACGCAGAAAAAACGCGCGGCAGAATTGCGAAGAAAGCGGACGCGCAGATCCGGGAAACGGAACGGGTCAGGTCCGAGGCCGCGCACGACGCACGGCGGCGAAAGACCTGGGCCATCAAACCAGCTGAAAGCAAAGCAGAAGGCCTTATCCTGGCCGCGCGAAACCTGAATGCAAACGTGCAGGGGCGCAGTCTCTGGCCTGCGCCCATCAGCTTTGCCATCCATGCAGGAGACCGTCTTCGGATCAAGGGAAAGAACGGCTCCGGGAAATCCACGTTATGCGCCATTCTCCTTGGAACAGAGGAGCAGGAAATTTCCTGGCGGGGCGACATCCATCGGCACGCGGCCATCGCGCTCCTCGACCAGAACGGCCGCGCAGTCCGCATGGAGCCGAACGGGTTGATCGAACATCACGTGCCTCTGGTTCACAATCGAACCGTCATGAGCGGCGGTGAACGCATGCATGCAGCGCTCAGGTGGATTCTTGAATCGGGAGCCGGTATCCTTCTGCTCGATGAACCCACGAACCACCTTGACGTGGACCGCGTCCTCGCGCTCGAAAAGACGCTCGAATCGTTCGAGGGGGCTCTCGTGCTCATTTCGCATGACGAAGATTTTGCCGAAAACGTCGGATGCACGGCTGTCATCGACCTGGACGCGGCCGGGGATTTCTGAGAGATCCAGGAAAAGTATGGACAAAGCGGCGGGATGCTTCGTCTATTCTTCAGTGAAAATTTTCTGGATCGGCATTCTGGCGGCAACGCCTGCGGCTCTCTTTGCGCATGAAGGTCATTCGCATGTTACGCTCGGCGGTTTTTCGAATCTCCATCCGCTCATCGTGCATTTTCCGCTGACGTTCATCTGCACGGCTCCCATCCTTCAGATGCTCGCCCTGTTTCAGAAACAGACACTGCTGCAGTGGACCGCGCTGGCATTTCTCATTCTCGGAGCGGGCGGGGCCTGGCTCAGCTCATACACATTTCATCCGGATACAACGGATCTGGGCGATGCCGCAAATGCAGTGCTCAAGTCTCACGACGCCTGGGCTGCGAGAACCATGGTCTTCACACTGCTTTCGCTCGTGCCCGCAGCCGCGGCCCTGTTCTTCGCGCGCTTTGCGCGCGCGCTCAAGATTCTTTCGCTCGTTCTGGGCCTTGCTGCGGCCGCATGCATCACAATTACGGGCGAGTACGGCGCAGCGCTCGTGCACATTCACGGGGTCGGCGCCGAAGGAAATTATATCAAGGAACCCGGTGAAAAACCGGGACCCTGAATCGCAAAGCGAACCAAAGCCATACTCAGTCATTCAAAATAGAAGAACAGGAGAACCAAATGAAACACAGAATCCTCGCAGCGGCCGCAGTTGCCGGACTGGCGCTCGGCTCGGTCAGCGCGCATGAAGGCGAAGATCATTCCAAAGACAAAGGAAAATGCTTTGGAATCAATTCGTGCAAGGGCCGCGGACAGTGCGCGACCAAAGAGCACACCTGCGCCGGGCAGAATTCATGCAAAGGCAAAGGGTGGATCAAACTGACGAAAGAAGCCTGCGAAAAGAAAGGCGGGACCTTCGATTCCTCCCCGATCCAGATGTGAGATCGCCGCATAACGTAAGGCGGCTCAACGAACAGGCCGGATCTGCAGACGCGGTCCGGCCTCTCAAATCATCCGGTCAAAATCCGGGGTCAGATCCACAAATAAGAAGACATTTTCCGCCACTCGCATCGTGAGGGTGACGGTTTCTTTTTCGATTTCGCGGTCAATGTACTGACCGGAAAGGGAGCCGCCGCCGCTCTTCGTGACGCGCGCCATGTTTTCAGAGAAGTACGCGCGCGAACTCCAGTTCGACCCGCGGAATTCCGGCTGGGCCTGAAATCCTTCGGCGCCCCTGCGAAAGTTCGCCGACAACTGATTGCCCTGCCCGTCACACAGATAAAGACGGAAAGAAACGGCGGGCATTTCAGGCGCAATCGCTGCCATCCACGCATCCACCCCGGCTGCATCCCGTGCCTCTCCTTCGGCCTGGAATGGATTGCGCGCAACAATCTCCCGCACGCGAGACAGCATCCATTCTTCCGCCCGGCGAAACTCCGCGTGATAATCACTGTGCAGAGACTGGGCCTGCTCTTCGATGAGCCGCGCCGTTTGTTCAATGAAGTTGGCCTCCGATACCAGGGAGCTGGTGGAGGCCTCCATCGAAAGAAGCGAATTCATCGCGGAGTCAATCCCGGCCTTCTGTTCGCGCGCCGCGCCGCTGATCTCGTGAGAGAGATCGCGCAGGCGTCGAACGCTTGCCACAAGATCCTCATTCTTTCGAATCTGATTCTGAACGCTGTCCGTGATCTCCGCATAACGTTCCGCAATCGATATGAATACGGTGCGCTGATCGCGGACTTTGTTGCCGGCCACCTGAGCCGAGCTGTGGCCGGTTGCAATCGCGGACGCGTTGCCGGATACGACGCTTGCAATTTGTTTTGCATTTGCGGCGCTTTTGTCTGCAAGCTTGCTGATCTCTTCGGCTACGACTGCAAATCCGCGTCCGTGTTCTCCGGACCGCGCAGCTTCAATCGAAGCATTCAACGAAAGAAGATTGGTTCTGTCTGAAAGCTCCGTCATGATCTTTGTGACCTGCGAGACCGTCGCAAATGCGCTTTCAATGTCGGCCATGGCATGCGCCAGATCCTGCGCGCTCTGGGTGACGGACTCTGTGCCTGCCCGCGCAGTCTCCATGTTCGCCTGCAGCTCGTTGCCTGCCGCTCGCACGCTCCTCAGAAGCTCTTCCACCTCTGCTGCCTGCGATGCGACTGAATCAATGAGCGCGATCTGATTTTCTGTGGCGCTGTTTGACATATCGATGGAGGCGGCGAACTGTTCCATCATGGAGCTCAGATCTGAATAGGAGGCTGCATGCGCCTGGACTTTTTCGTTCAGCTTCGCGAGAAACTCCCGCAGGCCCAGAACAGATTCGCGAAGCCGCGACGCAGTCAGCTCTTCAAGATGCTGGACGCGCGACAGATGCTCACGCACTTCGGCAAGCTCTGACTCAAGCCGGCGCGATTTTCGCGAACTGCGCGCCCATAAAATGCCAAGGAACAAAACGACAGCGCCCGCGAAGACAAGCAGAACCCAGGCGATCCACGACCATTGGATGAGGCCGGGCAGCGCGGCGATTACGCTCGGATCTTTCAGCACGCTCACAATTCCTTCGACGCGCGGTCGAGCAGCGCCTTCTCCTTGCGCGAAAGCGATTTCATTCCCTGCTTCGATATCTTGTCCAGAAGGCGGTCCACTTCTTCTTTCATTTCAATCCGCCGCTCAATTTCCTGCTTCTTCTTGTTGAGGCGCTTTCGCTTGCGATATTCCTCCCATCGCTCCGCCAGAGTCGGAGTGCGGTCCTCGACGTGCGCAGCATAGGCTCGATTCCCCTTTCGCAGATAGTAATAGATAAACAGGGCTCCGCCCAGCGCGCCGCCGAGCACCTGTAAGAGAGATACCATAGAAGAAACGCCGATCAGAATGGCGAAAATCAGAATCACCCAGCGCATGCGAAGCGGAATGACGAAGAAGAAAAGGGCGCGCCGGTCCGGCCAGAGCACGGCGTAGGCAAGGAGGACGGCTGCAATCCCGCCCGTCGGGCCGAACAGGGAAAGTCCGCCGAATGCGCTCAAATGGGCCACAAGGCCGAGGAGAACCGAGCCAATCACGCCTGCGAAAAAGAGGTTCAGAAAATGCCTGGGCCCCCAGAGGCGCTCAATGTCGCCGCCGAATCCCCAGAGCATCAGGCAGAGGAAAAACAGGTGCAAACCGCCGAAAAAGCCGGGCGGAACGACTAAAAAAATATGTGTGAGAATCTGAGTTGGATAGAATTCTGGTCCAAAAGTGAGGGCGAGCGGCGCAATCGGCCTCTGAAAGCCGACGGTTGCGATCCATTCCACCACAAAAGCGAGAGAAAATAGAACCAGCAGCCGAAAAACCCCCTCTGTAAGAGGTGGAGCTTGCGGTTCCTGAATTTCCCAGCGCTGCATAAGCGCTTTAAAACAGGACCGCCAGAATCCGGCAAGTCAATCCCGAGATGAGCGCAAACCTGACGGACAAACAAAAGAAAATCATCCTCACGACGGAGAAGGTCCTTTACATCGGACTCTTCGCAGGGGCCATCATCGGAGGTCTGATCTTCGGGCTTGCCGTGCGCGAAGTCGCGCGGGCGCGCGATTTGATTCTCGTTTCCGCATATCGTCCTTCCACGCCGACCAGGCTCTACGACAAAAACGGCCGCGTGTTCGCAGAACTCTTTCGCCAGCGCCAGGAACTCGTGCAGCTTCAGGAAATTCCGCCGCATGTGATTCAGGCATTCCTCTCTGTCGAAGACGACAACTTCTTCAACCACATCGGTCTCGATGTTTCCGGCATCGTGCGCGCCGCCATTAAGAACATCATTTCGCGCAAGGTGCGACAGGGTGGATCGACCCTCACGCAGCAGGTCGCCAAGCAGATCTATCTGAACGCCGAAGGGAAACGAAACCGAACCGTCCGCCAGAAGATCCGCGAAACACTCCTGGCCTTTGAAATAGAAGAGAACTATACGAAGTACGAAATCCTGGAAGTATTCTTCAATGTGATTTATCTGGGACACGGATGCAAAGGCCTCGCCTGTGCTTCGCGTCTTTACTTTAACAAACGCGTGCAGGACCTCACGCTTGCCGAGGCTGCGCTTCTTGCGCGCATGCCGAAGTCGCCCGTTGAATATTCGCCGTTTAAGAATCCGGACGAATGTATGCGTCAGCATAAGATCGTTCTGGGCCTGATGGCAAATCACGGATACCTTCCGAAAGACAAAGTAGAAGAGACCCATAAGAAATTCTGGGACGATTACTGGCCCAAGGTCGTCGTGCAGTCGCCTTCGCAGAATATCTGGGCGGACCGTCTGGATAAGGCGCCTTACTTCACCGACTACGTGCGCCAGATTCTCGAGGCGTCGGAAGATGTTGGACCGGAGCTCCTCTACACCGGCGGCCTGCGGATTTACACAACGCTCGATCTCGACCACCAGCGCATCGCGGAAGAAGAGCTGCTGAAGAAGGTAGCAGAAGTCGACAAGACCTCCCGCGCCTACGCGAAGTCAGGCGGCAAGGGCGGAGTGGACATGAGTCTTTTCGGCATCTTCAGCCAGCTTGCGATGATTCTGCCGGTCGGCGGCGTCGACGTGAAGGGACTCGATCTTCGCGGACAGTTTAGAAAAGCATACGAAGAGGAGATGATCGATTCATCGCTTCTTCTCGGCTACACGCAGCCTGCCTACAACGAGTCGGCGGCATTCGAAGAATTCCGCAAAGCAACCATCAGCTATACAACGAACCTTCAGGTGCAGGGAGCATTCATTTCGATTGAACCGCGCACCGGATACATCACGTCTATGGTGGGCGGAACGGACTTCTCTCCCCAGAATCAGTTCAACCGCGCGCTGCAGGCCCGCCGCCAGCCGGGCAGTTCCTTTAAGATCTTTATCTATGGCGCAGCGCTCGAACGCCGCCTGATCAGCACGCAGTCCGCGGTAAACGATGCGCCGTTCTACAGCATCGATGCTGTGGGAAAGAACTGGTCGCCCGGCAACTACGATGAAGGCTTCCGCGGACTGACGCCCGTAATCGCAGCCTTCGCGCTCTCGATCAACACGTGCGCCATCCAGGTCTATTACAAAGTCGGACCGGATGCGATCATTGAATTCGCGCAGCGCCTGACGAAGGTCACAAACAAAGACAGATTCCATCCGGATCCATCGCTCGCGCTCGGCACAAGCGAAGTGACTCCGTTTGAAATGGCGAAGGCCGTGGCTGTAATCGGCAACGACGGCAAAGACGTAATTCCTTTCGCGGTTCGTTATGTAACCGACCAGAGCGGCAACGTTCTTTACAATCAAGAAGAGAACGTGCGCAAGATCATCAAGAAGAAGACGGACGAAAACACGATTCAGATCATTGATCCGGCGCTCGCATATCTTCTGCGTCGATTGATGACCGGTGTTGCAGATCACGGCACGGCCACGCTCGGCGTAAGACAGACTGCGCAGTTTACCGGAAGCCTTGCGGCGAAAACCGGAACGACGTCCAGCTGGTCGGATGCATGGATCGTCGGATTCAATCCCGATGTTGCCGCCGCGATCTGGTTTGGTTTTGATAAATCCAGCGTTACGATGGGCGCGGGCCAGGCGGGCGGTCACATTGCGGCGCCTACCATGGGACGCTTCTACAAACGCATTTACGACGAAAAACATCTGAAGCCGCCCATGTTCAGCGATCGTCCGGATCATGACCTGCCGCCGCCCGGCGTGATTACAGCAGGCTGCGGCGGCGAAGCGCTCGCGCCCGCCACGATCGGTAACAAGGTATGGCAGATTCCCGGCGACATCGCATGCGCCGGCGAAGAGACACGCATTTATGACCAGCGCGAACTTCTCATGAAAGATCTCGGCATCAAACCCGAAGACCTGGGCGTGGAAGGGAACGTTCGATTTAAGAATGAAAAACATTGATCCTTCCCGGGATCCAGGAGAAGTCTTATGAAAAGCACGCAGATTGGTAAAGACCGCCGCGATGGACAGTTCGCGGCTCTGCTCGAAGCAAGCCTGAAGAATCAGACGAAAGTCGAAGCGGGCGCTTATGATATGGTAACTGTAACGGACATCACGAACAAAGATTTCGTTTTTGTTCAGTCGCAGAGAGGAACCGGGCTCATCCCGCGCGAAGAACTGCTCGACCAGCACGGCAAGATCCGCGTTTCGCGCGGCGAAAAGCTGCCTGCGTTCTTCCGCTCGACTGAAAACGGAGAGATGTTGTTCACAACGCAGCCGAACGGCCGCGCCAAAATGGATATTGTCCGCACGGCTGTTGAAAACCAGATTCCGATGCGCGGACGCGTTCTGAAGAAGATCAAAGGCGGCTTCGAAGTGCTCATCGGCGAGGTGAACGCATTCTGCCCGGCGTCGCATATGGACGGAAACCCGGACGCGAAAGCAGAAGTGATGTTTCTGATTACCGAGGCAAAGGGAGACCGCGTGATCGCATCCAATCGCGCCTATCGGGACATTGAGAAGAAGCGCCAGAAAGAAGTGCTCATGCAGTCGCTCCAGCCCGGCGATGTGGTTCAGGGAACTGTTGCGAACCTCACAGACTTCGGCGCATTCGTGGACATTGGCGGCATGGAAGGACTCGTTCCTGTTTCCGAAATCGCGCACCAGCGCGTGGCGCATCCTTCGCAGGCTCTGAAGTCAGGCCAGAGCGTGCGCGTGAAGATTCTCCAGATCGACTGGAAAGAAGACAAACTCACTCTGTCGATCCGCGCCCTTCTCGATAATCCCTGGCAGGGACAGCTCCCATGGAGCGAAGGACAGATCGTCGAAGGCAAAGTGGATTCAGTCAAACCGTTCGGCGTTTTCGTAAAACTCGAAGGCAACTTCACGGGACTCATTCCTGCGGCCGAAACCGGCATCCCGCGCGGACAGGCATTCGACAAAGCATTCCATCGCGGCCAGACTCTGCGCGTGATGGTGCAGAACATCGACCGCGAACGCGAAAAGATTTCTCTCTCCGTGCGCGGCGTTGCAGCGCACGATCAGGAACAGGAATTTGCGGAATATATGAAAGAGCACGGCCCGCAAAAAGAAGAGATGTCCAGCTTTGGAAAGCAGCTGCTCGAATCTTTGAATAAGAAGCAGTAAGCGCCCGGCGCGGCCTCTCTATCCACAAGAAGCGCCCCGAACGGGGCGCGACTGTTCCTATCGCTTCGGCAGTTGAAACTGAGGCGGAGCGTTTGTCAGAGTGAAGACACTCGATTTAACCTCAATCGGCGCCGCAGTCGGACCTGTGACCGTCATCTTGATGAAGTAATCATTGCCCGGCCCTACGGAATCAGGGATCACAAAACGGAGCGTTCCATTTCCGTTTGGCACCGGAGTGCTTTCCGCGATCACCGCTGTCTCACCCGAGGAACGATTCAGTGTGATGCGCGCCTTCTGGTCCGCGTAATGCAGGTTGGCATTCCACTCAATGGCCAGGATTGCAATCGGGGCAACTCCCTTCAGGTTGATTTTTGCGCCGGCTGCGGGCTTTGAAATCTGCACGGTGCCTGCCGGAGCGAATGTAATCTCAGGTGAAATGGCAGCGGGACAGCCGTTGTCTTTCCCGTAAACCTGGATACGGAAGGGACTGTTCGGCGGCAGACGATCCGGAACCGTCCATGTGAAAGCAGGATTCCCATTGACCGTGGAAGGAGTAACACTGCTCCCCACGTCCGCATACTTCGCATTCTGTGAGTTGAGCAGTTTCAGATCGTAAGTGCGCGGAGACGTGCCGGAAGGTTTGCTCCAGGAGATGACCCGCGAAGTTCCAAACTCGAACACCAGGTTGTCTGCCCGCGGCGAAACGATCTGCATACCGGCATCGGGGCAGTTCAGGATAAACATCGGTGAAGATGCGAAATGGCTCTGGTTCACGGTCGATATCTGGAGATAATAGCTGGAGCCTCCTCCATTCGGAATGGAATCCACAACCCAGGTATAGGACCCCTGACCGCCGGGGCCGATGGGCTGCGCGGACGCGATTTTTTTCCCTCCCACGCTGATGTCTACAGGAGTCGTCATCCAGGAGGTGTGTTTCCAGGTGATCTGTACTCTGTCTCCCAGGCGAAAGCTGGACCCCGCGGCAGGTGATGTGATCTCGATGGCGCCCTGGGTCTCATTCACCTTTGCCTGTTCTACAGGATCATTGATCGTGAAGGAGAATCCTGAGGTGGAACTTGCCGCATAACGTTCGTTGTAATAGTTTGTGCCTCCCGGAAACTTAATCCAGTGGAGAATGATCCGGCAGCCCGAAATCGAAGGGTCCGGCCTGTCATATCGGGTGTAGATCTTGTTTATGACAATGCTGGCATTTCCCCGGCCGGCATTTCCGAGCGGGAACGTTCCGCTCTGAATTGGATTTCCGGAACAGTCCAGATAGTACTGGACGTTCCTTTGCTCTTCATCAATGGAACCTGTGTC
>CAZUJO010000030.1:0-16602 GCA_964619995.1 uncultured Leptospiraceae bacterium | reverse complement strand
CTGCAAACGACTTCAGCCCCTGCATCGTAAGCTCGGCAAACGGGCATCCGCAGTGACGCAGAAAGCCAATGACGACGGGCAGATCTTTCTTCTCAAAAAGGCCCGTCGGAGGCGGCACGGCCCCGACCGCAGGCGCAACCGTGCTCTCGCGCGCCGGTTTCTTGAAGGTGGCCAGTTCCCTGGAAATACGACTCACTGCTTCCTCCGAGAGACACTGTGAGATTTGTCATGTCGGCTTCATTCCTTTTTTCTTGCTAACCCTCAGGCTCCCCGTTTGCAGTGAGTGAAATGGGCCAACTGACAATCGACGGCAATGAAGCCGCTGCGCGCATCGCATACCGACTGAGCGACGTGATCGCCATCTATCCGATTACACCGTCTTCTCCGATGGGTGAATGGGCGGATGCGTGGGCAGCGCGCGGAGACAGGAACCTCTGGGGCAGCGTGCCCGCTGTCGTCGAGATGCAAAGCGAGGGCGGAGCGGCAGGCGCCGTACACGGCGCTCTGCAGGCCGGCGCGCTTGCAACTACGTTCACGGCCTCACAGGGCCTCCTGCTCATGATTCCGAACATGTACAAGATCGCCGGCGAACTGACGCCGTGCGTCATGCACGTCGCAGCGCGTTCGATTGCGGCCCAGGGGCTTTCCATTTTTGGAGACCACGGCGATGTCATGGCTGTGCGTCAGACGGGATTTGCCCTCCTCTCATCGTGCACGGTTCAGGAGTCTCATGACCTTGCGCTGATTGCGCATGCTTCGAGTCTGCGCGCGCGCATTCCATTCATTCACTTCTTCGATGGATTTCGCACGTCGCACGAAGTCACAAACATCGATCCAATTGCAGACGAAACAATCCGTGCCCTGATTCGCGAAGAGGATGTGCTCGCTCATTTTGAGCGGGCTCTCACGCCGGACCGTCCCGTGCTTCGCGGCACGGCGCAGAATCCCGACGTCTACTTCCAGGGCAGAGAATCGTCTAACCTGTATTACGCGAAGCTGGCGGGCATCGTTCAGGAACAGATGGATGCGTTCGCGCGTCTCACGGGCCGGTCTTACAGGGTCTTCGAATACGAGGGACACCCGGAAGCAGAACGAGTCATTGTGCTGATGGGTTCGGGCGCGGAAGCCGTGTCAGAAGCGGCCGCCGTGCTCGCGTCGCGTGGAGAGCGCGTCGGGGTTTTACGTGTGCGGCTCTATCGACCCTTCGATGCGGCCGCCCTGGTATCAGCGCTGCCGGAATCGATAAAGAAGATAGCCGTCCTCGACCGCTGCAAGGAGCCGGGATCCGCAGGCGAGCCGCTCTATCTCGATGTTGTAAACGCGTTTCATGAAAGCGGCCGCGCAACGCCGGTGATTGTCGGAGGCAGATACGGTCTTTCTTCGAAGGAATTCACTCCGGCCATGGCCCAGGCGGTGTTTCGCAATCTCTCTCAAGAGAAACCGGCCAATCATTTTACCGTTGGAATCCACGATGATGTGACGCACACAAGTCTCGAATTTGACGCTTCGTTCCATACAGAATCGCCGGATATGTTTCGCGGCGTCTTCTATGGACTGGGCGCAGACGGAACGGTCAGCGCGAACAAGAATTCCATCAAGATTATCGGCGAAGACACGGATCTGAATGCGCAGGGCTATTTTGTTTACGATTCAAAAAAATCAGGATCTATTACGATTTCGCACCTCAGGTTTGGCCGGCGCCCGATTCGCTCTTCCTATTTGATTCAGAAGGCAAACTTTGTTGCCTGTCATCAGTTCAATTTTCTCGAAAAATACGACGTTCTGGAGCTTGCGGAGGAAGGCGCTACCTTCCTGCTCAACGCTCCTTTTGCGCCCGAGGATCTGTTTTCAAATATACCCGTTGAAGTCCAGGAAGCATTGATCCGCCGCCGCATCCGCGTATTCATCATTGATGCGGCGCGCGTCGCGAAAGACGCAGGCATGGGATCGATGATCAACACCGTCATGCAGACTTGCTTCTTCGCCATCTCGGGGGTTCTTCCCCGGGAGCAGGCCATCGAGCACATTAAGGCGAGCATTCGCAAATCGTTCGGCAAACGCGGCGAAGAGGTCGTTCAAAAGAATTTCGCCGCTGTGGACGCCGCAGTCTCAGCGCTGAAAGAAGTCCCTCTGCCCGCCGCGCCTCAGGGAACGAAGCATCTGCGTCCCGTAGTTCCCGCCGATGCTCCCGAATTCGTTCGCCGCGTCACCGCGCCCATGATCGCAGGCAGGGGAGATGATCTTCCGGTCAGCAGTATCCCGGCAGATGGAACCTATCCGACCGGCACGACGAAATTCGAAAAGAGACGCATTGCGTCCGAGATTCCTGTCTGGGACCCGGCCTCCTGCATTCAGTGCGGCAAATGCTCGCTGGTCTGTCCGCATGCCGTCATTCGCATCAAATCGTTCGACGCGAAAGTGCTGTCTGCGGCTCCGGAAGATTTTGTTCATATGAAACTTGCCGGCGGGACGGATTCGGACCGTTATACGATCCAGGTCTCGCCCGACGACTGCACGGGCTGTTCGCTGTGCGTGGAAGTCTGTCCTGCGAGAAACAAATCCATCAGCGCGAAAAAGGCAATCAACATGATGCCGATTGATCCGGTTCGCGACCGTCAGGCCGTCTCATGGGATTTCTTCCTTCAGATTCCTGAAGCCGATCGCCTTCACGCAAAACCAGGTTCCGTAAAGGGAAGCCAGTTTCTTGAGCCCCTGTTCGAGTTCTCCGGCGCCTGTGCCGGCTGCGGCGAGACGCCGTACATCAAACTCGTCACCCAGCTCTTCGGCGATCGTATGGTGATTGCGAACGCCACCGGATGTTCCTCCATTTATGGAGGGAACCTTCCGACCACGCCTTACACTACGAATGCGGAAGGCCGCGGACCGGCCTGGTCGAACTCGCTCTTTGAGGACAACGCTGAATTCGGTATGGGGATGCGCCTCTCGATCGACCAGAAACTCGCCGAAGCGCAGGATCTGCTGCGATCAATTTCAAGCGCAGTAGGAGACCGCCTGACGTCAGCCCTGCTGGAATCGTCTCAGCGCGATGAAGCAGAAATTTTTGAACAGAGAAAGCGCGTAGCGGAACTGAAAGATAAACTCTCCTCCATCGGAAGCGCCGAAGCTGCGAGGCTCGCCGCGCTCAGCGACTATCTGGTCCGCAAAAGCGTCTGGATCATCGGCGGCGACGGCTGGGCTTACGACATCGGGTACGGAGGTCTCGATCACGTGCTTGAATCGGGACGGGACGTAAACATACTGATTCTCGATACGGAAGTTTATTCAAACACAGGCGGGCAGGTTTCCAAGTCGACGCCCATCGGCGCTGTCGCGAAATTCGCCGCGTCCGGCAAAGCCCTGCCGAAAAAGGACATGGGCCTTCTGGCCATGAGCTACGGCAACGTTTACGTCGCTCGCATCGCAATGGGAGCCAACGACACACACACAGTCAAAGCAATCCTGGAAGCGGAGCGGTATCCAGGGCCGTCTCTGCTCATCGCCTATTCACACTGCATCGCGCACGGATACGATTTGAAATACGGCATGCGCCAGCAGAAGCTCGCCGTGCAGAGCGGTCACTGGAATCTATTCCGTTACAATCCGGAGGCGATGAACCGCGACGAAAATCCGCTGACCCTCGATTCGCAGGGACCGCAGATTCCACTCAAGGATTACCTCTACAGCGAAAATCGCTTCAAAATGCTTACAAAGATGGATCCGCTGCGCGCACGGCAGCTGCTGCACGATGCGCAGGAGCACGTGTACAGATCGTGGAGTTTTTACGAGAATCGAATGGAGTTTCATGCGCCGCGCCACGAATCGGAGATAACCGCGCCGCAGGCCGAGGAGCAGGAATAATGGATCTTTCGACGGAATACATGGGCCTGAAACTGGCCAATCCTCTCGCCGCTTCGGCTTCTTCTATGACGAAACACATCGACCAGGTGAAGATGCTTGAGGATGCGGGCGTTAGCTGCATCATGATGCATTCGCTTTTCGAAGAGGAAATCAACAGAGACAAACATGAACTGGATTCAATCCTGGGATCGACTGCGCATGGTTATGCGGAGGCGCTCAGTTACTTCCCCGAACCGGAAGAGTACAGAAACCTGGACGCCGAAGAATATCTGGAACAGATTGCAAGAATCAAAAAGACGGTCAGAGTTCCTCTCATCGCAAGTCTGAACGGAGTCTCAGCCGGCGGATGGATGAACTATGCCAGAAAAATGCAGGAAGCCGGGGCCGATGCCATCGAGCTCAATGTGTACTACATACCAACAGATCCGAACCTGACCGCCGCGATGGTGGAACAAACCTACATCGATGACGTGCGAGCAGTCAAACAGCATGTTACAATTCCTGTGGCCGTAAAGCTCAGTCCCTTCTTCAGCAGCTTCGCGAACATGGCGAAACGACTCGAAGAAGCAGGCGCGGACGGGCTCGCGCTTTTCAATCGATTCTATGAGCCTGACTTCGACCTCGAGACGCTCGATGTGGTGCCCAATCTTCAGTTCAGCCATCCATTCGAAATGAGACTGTCTCTGCACTGGACGGCGATTCTTTCGGGCAGCGTAAAGGCAAGCATTGCCGCGGGGCGCGGCGTCAAAGAGGCTGGAGATGTTTTGAAACTCGTGATGGCCGGCGCCGATCTGGTAACGGCCGCTTCCGTATTTTACCAGGAAGGGATCGCCAAAGCCTCGCGCATACTTTCAGACATGGCTCAGTGGATGGAAGAACACGGCTACGAATCGATCAAACAAATGAAGGGAAGCATGAATTACCGCAACGTGGCGGACCCTGCAGCATTTGAACGGGCCAATTACCTTCGCATGCTGCAGTCGATCCGTTGAGAGGGAGGATTCCGGAAATCAGCCCGGGATTTCTTCCATTTTCACGATCGGATCGCCTACTTTGATCTGATCGACCAGGTCCATGCCGTTGCCGAGCACGCGTCCGAAGACTGTGTACTGCATATTCAGATGCGGCGCATCTTTCAATACTATATAAAATTGACTGTTTGCGGAGTTTGGATTCTGCGTGCGGGCCATGGCGAGCGCGCCGCGCGTGTTTTTCTGCAGAGGGCTTACTTCCAGCGGAAGATCGGGATGCTTGGAGCCGCCGGAACCGACTCCGGGTTGATCCAGTCCATTTTTCGTTTTCGGATCTCCAGCCTGAGCGACAAAGTTGGGAACAATTCTGTGGAAGAGAATTCCGTCGTAGAAACCTTCGCCGGCCAGTTTGAGAATGCGCTCGGCATGCTTCGGAGCAATGTCATTGTAGAGTTCGCATTCGATTGCGCCGCCGGACAGGGTGATTTTGATTTTCGGATACATGTGCGCATTCTGGCACAGGGGGCCGCGCCCGTCGTTCGAAAAAATCAGCGCGCGACGCGCATGGGGAACCGGAGCCCCGAACGATAGCCGCTGACGACTGCGTCGGCGATCGCGCGATGCCCGGCTCCATTGATGTGCCCGTTCTTTTCAAAGTACCGGGACCCGGGATCCCGGGACAGAGCTATCTGACCGTCAATGAACTCTGCCCCCTCTTCGCGCGAGGTCTTCTGTGTCATCGATCGCACGGGATTCGCCAGCTGCTCGGCAGGGTTGTATGTGTACAGAGGACGCCCAGGGATATGAATCACGAAGACGCGGGATTGAGGCGCAAGAGTCCGCGTCTGCCGAATCAAGACGCGCAGCGATTTCTCAAGCTTTTCAAGCCGCGAAACCCACGGTCCGTCGAGCTTGCGGCCATAGAAATCGAAAGCCCCGTCTTCCGTCCTTACGGAAGGCTCGGGAGGACCCGGAGGCACAGATGCAGGCCTATAAAAGCGCAGCGGCGAATCTTTTCCGCGCATCGCCATCCACCGCAAGCGCAGATTCCAGAGAAGCGCTGAGTTCTCTGTGATCCTGGCGGCAAGTTTTTTCGATGCAGGCGGAGTATTCAACCGGGCTTCCCCGTCCGGCGAAATCGACAGGAATCCGGACATCGCATCCATATCGAGCAGGTCGTTGTCGTAGATCTGGATGAATACAGCTTCCGGATGAATCACTTTCAGGAATTTGTGATTTCGCAGCTGGTAGAACGGCGGAGCACCGCCGTGCATGCCGGCATTGAAGAACTCCCGTTTCAGTTCTCTTGCGGCAGCAGCGGGAAAAGTCTTCTCGCATTCCACTCCCAGCCCTTCTGTAAAAGAATCTCCGATGAAGTAAAGCCCGCCCGATGCGGGTTCACGCGCAGTTTCTCCCGAACCGCAGACTCGCAAGCCGAGAGAGTCCGTGCGAAACGTTATGCGATATTCATCCGTGATGGAAACAAGATCGAGTCCCGGCCGGTACGCGTACATCGTATCTGGATCGAGGACCGTGACAGGATCAACCCTGCCCGCAAAGGCGCTTACCGTCAACTCAAGCAAGCCGAATGTCAGACACCCGGCCATGAAAACCAGAGCCAGCCGCTTCAATTAACGCTGCCACTCCAGGTATTCAGCCTCGAGAGAATCCGAAATCTTGGACGCAAGGATCCGCGCCATGCGTGCGCGAGCCTGGGCTTCGGGTTCCGTGTAGCCTTCCTTCTCTGAATACTGAACGGCCTGACTTACTTCCCCGGAACGATCGAGCGGCAGAGCGCCCCCGGCTTTCTCGGCATTTTCGCGCAACTTGATGCGGACGGTCGCGACCATTTCGTAGCGCGTGGGATTCCGGAAGTTATCGTACATTCTTCCTTCGCGCGAAAAGACGACAATGTCTCCGTACACCCAGAGCCGCGCAGCTTCGCGCGTTGCAACGACTTTGAAATTGTCGCGGCGCGCCAGCTCATTCTTCAAAGCATCGGCCAGCTCTACCTGAATGTCCGGCTGAAAGGTCTGGTTCGTAAAATTATGAACGAAGATCGTCCGCGTCGCCGGGTCCCTGCCGGAAAGGTCCGTGTGCTGGAGCAGCCGGCACGATACCGAGTACGCAAGAAAAAGAATCGCGAATACCCCGAGGACCGCACGTGCCGATGAACGACCGTTCAAGCGTCTCATTTCGCCGGCTCCGCGGGCAGCTGCGGTTTTGAAGATTTTGCAGCCTTTTCGGCTTCCTCTCGTTTTTGTGCTTCTGCCTTCTTCTGCATGCTGTCAAGCAGCTGGTCGAGACGATCCGATACTTCTTTCTCCGCATTGCCTTTCACAAAGTCCGTGCCGGGCTCTGTAGAACACTGGGCCGGGGTAAGCGGTTGACCGCCCTTGTCGACCACGTAGCGCGATCGAAGGCGAATCGTGATTTCATCCTGACCCGTTATGCGCACTCGAGCGACGAGGCTGTCTGTACCCGCTCGCTTCCACGCCTCGTCCGCCGGCGGGACGCCGTCTGAGTCCCTGAACTCCTGGATCATGATTTCTCTAATGGAATTTTCAAGGCCGTTCGCCTGATTCAGAGGAATTTCGGTTCCCTGGCGGTCGAGCCATCGCGGCAGTTCCACGCCGTCTTTCTTGTACTTCGTCTGTTTCATCCAGAACGATTTGCCGTTAACCGTCAGATCGATCTCTTCTGTGATCGAATCGGTCGTGTACACCAGGTAGCGCTGTTCTCTGAATTCTTTGATTGGATGATCGAAGCGTTCAAACAGGTAGGAGGCCATGAGCAGCACCTGGTCCTTGAATGCCGGGTCCGTGCTTCTGATAAACGTGTTTCCGTTCTGGTTCTTCTTTCCTACCTGCAGACGAACGGGGGCGCCCGTTTCTTTTTCATACAGCAGCACTTCAGGCGATTCGTCCGAAAACCCGAGCTCTGCAGTCTTTTCGGGAGTGAGCTTGTAGACTCCAGCGTTGCGCGGCTTCCCAAAATCGGTGAAGATGTTTTTGACGTTGTAGCTGCCGCGGCGCGGGGATTTGCCCGGCGCTTCCACAGTGAAGGTGTCGCGCGTCAGGCTCGCATTGCGCACAAATCGGTACGAAATTGCGCGCGCTTTGCCGGCCGGAATGTACTCGATCTTCTGAAACTCCTTCTTCCAGAGAATCGGATCCGGCTTATCCTTTTCCGCGCCGGGACCAAAAAGAATGAGCGCACAAAACACGAGGAGGGCTGCAACGCCCGTGAGGATCAGAAGGCGGCGGTTCATCTGGTCCGCTTTCTCCTGTAGTACCATACGCCGCCTAACGTCAGAAACACCACGGACAGAGGGAAGGCGACCGCGCCCAGGATAAAATTCTTAAACTTCAGGCTGTCCGTAACGGGTATGCTCCTGCTCTTTCTCTGTTCCGGAACCAGCGCCGCTGCGAGCGGACTTTCGAGCAGGAACGAAAGACTGTCCTGTGCAAGGATAATGTTACGCTGATCAATCGGGAAACGAAGGCCGAGTTCCGTCATCCACCCAATCCCGGAGTAGATGATAACGCGCGCTCCCTTGTGATCCGGATATTCAAATGCGAGGCCCAGCGGATAGCGTCCGGATTCTTCGCCGACGTCTTTGCGGCCGTTCCGATTCACGTCGATCACGGTATTGAACTTCGTGTAGAGAAACACAGTCTGCTTCAGCTTCTGATTGTCCTGCTGGAGAATCTGAGCGCCGGGTGAAGGTGTGCCGCCTTCCGCGAAATATCCAGTTTCTGGAAATGCAATGAACGCGCGGCCGGCCACGTTTAGATTTTCCGTGATTCGATGGCTCTCCAGCGAATCAGTAACAGGAATTCCCGGCCACACAGGCTCGCTGGATAGAAATGCAGACTTAAATCGATAGTGCGAATCCACCGCTTCAAACAGCCAGGCGAAATCTTCAGCGCCAGCTGGATTGATCGAGACAAGAAGCTTTCCGCCGTTCTTCAGATAGTCGAGCACTGCGGTTCGAGCTTCCGGCGCAAACGCAACGGTTGGACCGGCAATTACCAGCGCATCCGCATCTTTCGGCACGGGGCCCGGCCACGAATTTTGCGAATCAAGCGGTTTGAGCGTATAGTTCATGAATCGCAGCGCATCTTTCAGCGTTTCGATAGAACCCGGCGATCGCACACGGCCCGGCATATCCCATCGTTCGCCGTTCGATGCTGTGAAGTAGATGTTGCGCTCCGGGCTTGAAACCTGGATTGCTGCGCGCACGATTTCGCGCTCAAGTCGTTCCATGTCGGCTTCGTTGAAACAGTAGACACGTCTCTCAATGTAAGGCTTGTTATCGCCGGTCGTAAGACCCTGACGCATAACGCGAAACACGAACGTTCCGTTGTTGACCGCGCCAAAATCCTGCGAAGCGACGAGGTCCATGTCTGCGTTGCGGTACTTCAACTTAAGACGGCCGTTGATGACGGGAAGCTGGTCTGCCATTACGCGCAGGTCTTCCGAAATGCGAAACAGCTCAGGCTGGGTTTTCGACTGCGCGGGGTCTTTCATGGCCTGCTGGTCCGGCAGAAAAACGGTCACCTCTACATCTACAGGAATGCTTTTGAGAATGGTCCTCGAAGCTTCGCCGAACGAGTAGTAGCCGGGAGAGAGATCCAGAGTCGGGTTTCGCAGTGTGCTGATATAGTTCGCAAGCACGAACAACGGCAGCGCGGCAAAGACAGCCATGAGCGATTTCTGAAGCATCTGACGCCGTTTGGAATCGGCCGCGCCCTGAGCCCGCGAAGCATTTTCGCCGAGGCAGATAAAGAGACGATAGACAAAGAACGCCGCATACGCGAACAGAAAGAGCGCAAGCAGCAGCTTGCGAACGCGCGTGAGCCATGCATCGTCGGCATCGGCGACGGTGTCGAGCGTCAGGTTGAGACGCATGCGAATCGCGTAGGCTGCGATCGCAAATGCGAGAAGCAGCACAGTGGTCAGGTAACCGGGCTGAGGTTTTTCGCCGCGTGACCGCGCAGTCAGGTAGATCGCCGCAGGATCGGAAATAAGAACCAGCGCGGAGAGAAGGAAGAACACCCAGCCGATCGGACCGTCCAGAAAAGAAAACGAAGCAAACAGGGTCAGAGACGCAACGCTCTGAATCCAGACGCCGCTGCGTGAGTAAAGATCTGCAAGAAACTCTGTGAGCTTTTTCATCCATTGCCTCCTGCCTGAAGGCGCCATCTCCGGGACTCAAGAACTCGCACGGTCATAAACAGAAAGAATACAGTCAGACTGATGAAGAATACGCATGCCTTCAGGGCGATCACGCCGCGCGCGAACGGGGCAAACTGGTTGAGGCCGTGAAAGTGCGTGACGATCTCTTTTCCGGGCGAAGGCAGCACGCCTCCGTAGTAACCGCCGATCTCTATGAGAAGCAGAATCATGGCTCCAACGACCGTTGAAATCACATTGCTCGAAGTGATTGCGGACGAGAACAGAGATACGCTGGTCGCAAACGTGCCGGCAAGAATGAGGCCCACACATCCGGAGACCGCGACGTAGTACGGCGCTTCGCTGATCCCAACAATGTAAACGAGAGTAATGGCAACGGAGAAGAGAGAAACGAACATCGCACCTGGAAGGAACTTCGCAAGCACGAGCTCAAGGTCGCTCACCGGCAGCGTATACAGGAGTTCCATCGTTCCCTGCTTTCTTTCCTGCACGAATGCGTTGATGGAAAGCAGGTAGCCGATGATCAGCATGAACACGTAGAACAGGTAGAACATGGCCCGCGCCACATCTTCGTAGGTGGTCCCTGGTGTGCTGGGCAGAAGAACGCTCACAAGCCCGCACAGAAGAGACACGATCCCCAGGGACACCGGTGGAAAGTTTGCGCCAAAGAAAGACTTCAGCTCCTTTACGAAGAGCCACTTGATGCGAGAGAAACTCGACGTTAGACGATTTTGTTGATTGCTCATGTTGATGTGTATTTGAGGAACAAATCCTCGATCTTCTCAAGATCCGGTCCGGAAATTTCTCTGACAAGGCTGCCCTTGTGCAGAATGAACACGCGGTCACACGTGTGACGCACTTCAGTGAGAATGTGAGAAGAGATCAAGATCGTATGATCTTTCCCGAGTTTGCGCAGGAGTCCGCGCATCTCAACAATCTGACGCGGATCGAGACCGGAAATCGGTTCATCAAAGATCAGAAAGGGCGGCGACGCCATGAGCGCCTGCGCGATTCCGACTCGCTTTCGATACCCGAGCGAAAGCGTGCGGATCGGGGCATACAGGTATTCCGCAATCTCTGTCAGCCCGGCCACGCGTTCAATTTCAGATTCAAGGTTCGCCTCGTCCACGCCGCGCAGCCTTCCAACAAACTGCAGGTAATCGTAGACGAAAAGCTCAGGATAGAGCGGCGGCTGCTCCGGAAGATAGCCCACGCGCTTCTTGCTTTCCATCGGGTTTGAAAAAACATCGACCCCGTCGATGCGCACCTCTCCCGAGCTCGGGAACAAAAAGCCAGTCAGGATTCGCAAGCAGGTGGTTTTACCCGCGCCGTTCGGACCCAGAAGGCCGACAACTTCACCGGCCGGAATGGTGAGACTGACGTTGTTCAGAGCAAGGAAGTCGCCGTAATAACGGCTGAGTCCCTTCACTTCAATCATCGGCGGAAGAATCGCACAAGGGGCGCCTGGGGGTCAAACGGATTTCTTTCGAGCGAACTTGACCATCGTAACTTGATTCCCTTTTTCATTGTAGACAACAACGTCAAAAAGCCTCCGGGCAATCGCAATCCCGCGCCCATGCGATCGGGAGGGATCGGAAAGCCGGGATTCTGATTCAGCCACAGTCTTTTTGTGGTCAAAGCCAGGACCTTCATCCGTAATACGGTACCAGACGCGGTGCGCATTCAAACCGTACTGCAGGCGCACTCTTCGACCCTGATACCGGGGAAGTTTTTGCCTCTCTTGAAGAAAGGCCAGATAGTCTCCCTCCCGCTGGGCAGCTGTTTTTGTGTCAAAATCCACTTCAAGATTGCCGTGCTCAATCGCGTTGATGAGCATTTCGCGCAGCACCAGCTGCACGTCTGCCACTTCGGAATCGTCGAAATACCGGTAGAGGTTGCGGGTGGCCCTCTGATTCAGAAGTTCTGAAGTCGTGAGATAGTTATCAATATAATAGGATTCCTTGTCCGTCTCGAGAAATTTCAAGAGCACATCTTCGCCGACCGGTGTTCCTTTGCCCAGGATGAGCGCGTGTTCCCCCTCGCCGATCTTCTCGACGCGTATCTGAAACTGAACCGGTTCGCCGTGCCGCGTGGTCAGAAGCATCCGCATTTGAAACGGACTGGAATTGAGAGCAGCAAACGCGTCCCGGAACATAAGAGTCTCAAAGCCCGCGGACACTTCGGGACGTTGAAAAATCAACTGATCAAACGGAAGGCCGATCAGATGTTCGGGGCGGTGTCCCAGATTCCGCAGAGCGCTGCGGTTCATACTGGTGATCTTTCCTTCCGGATCCAGAGAAAACACCAGATCGCCTGTATCCTCGACGATCTTTCTATACTTATGCTCCGACGTGGCAAGGAGTTCGTGCGCGCTCTCAAGCTCTTTCATCTGCGCGCGGACCGTGCGGTTCAGAACCGAAATCCGGTCCGACAGAGCAATGGCAAATAACGTCACTTCGCCGACGGAACCGAGCTGGATCCCGTGCGCGGTGAGAAAATTGAATGGGAGGACTCCGAGAATTCCAAAGATATAGAACACGGCGCCGAGAACGAATACGGTAAACGCAAGCAGATAATACCTTGCCGGCGAATAGCCCTTTCTCCAAACGAAAATTCCGGACAGCACGCAGAGGAGCAGACCCATGAGAGAGATGTAAGAGAGCGCTGCGGCCACAGTCGAATAGCGGAAAGAGGGAATAGCGCCGGCGGCGCTTGCGAGAAGCGCGCACACAAGCAGCGCCCGGTTTATGGTGAACAAACGCCGGTACGAAAACAAACCGAGAAAGTCCGACGCAAACGCCAGCATGCCCGCGAGATACAGAGCCCCTGCAATGATATTCATTCTGCCGATCACGTACTGTCCGAGGTCGGGCGCAAACTGGAGCAGGAAACCCTGCTGACTGCTGAAGTACATGACTGCAAACAGAACAAAGAGCACGTAAGTCCGGTACGATCGATCCTTTGTAATTGCGTACAAAAACAGATTGTAAACGGCCATGATGATCATGCCGCCGAAATAGAGAGCGAACAGCAGAATCGATATGTCGCGAAATCGGTCGAAATGCGATCGAGTGAATATCTCAAGGGGAAACCGCAGCGTGTCCGTGCTCTGCATACGAAAGAGCAGTTCAGTTGTGCCGGGCTGAAACGTCAGGGGCAGGAAAATCCGCCGGTAGCGCTTTCCTTCCTCGTCAAGCCGGGCCTGAAGTCCTAGATCGTACTGACGCGTGATTCCGCCCTGCGTAACGAACACATCGAAATGATCGCACCAACCGTCGAGATACAGAATTCGCTCGGCCGCACGATCCACGCTCACGCTCAGACGGAGCCAGATGATATCACGGGTAAAGCCGTAGTTGGGGGATTTGCCGGAGAGCTGTCTCCACGCCCCGGATGCCCGTGCCTCCTCGATCGTTGCAGGTCCGCGCAGTTCTTCGGCCTGCCCGCCGACTTCTATCTGAGACTCCTCGCCGAGGCGAATTTCGCGGGCCGGAAGGGCCGCCGATGCAAAAAGGGACAGGCAAACGAGAAGGAGGCGCCCTTTCATGCGGACCTGAAGTTGCGAAACTCGCCGTCGGCGGCAAGCATTTACCACGGGCCCCGGAAAAGACGGCCGGGAAATCATTTGCGCCGGACGCCAATTTCCTGTTTTGTGTCTATCCATGAAGAAGTTCGCGCTTCTCTTCGCTGCACTCCTCTCGGCCGCGCCGCTGGCCGCCCAGGATTACTATCGCCAGGGGAAAATGGCCTATGGAGCCCGTAACTTCGAACGGGCCCGCGATCTTTTCGAGAAGGCCATGCAGGCCAACCCTTCAAACGGGAATCCGTGCTTCTATCTCGGTTACATGCTCGATAACCAGAACCACAGGGATCTTGCGGTGCAGCAATATCGCCGCGGCGTTGATCTGCAAATGGACGCGGATCTGCGCGAAAAAGCATTCTGGAAAATTGTTCTGTACTACAAGTACACGCAGGACTGGGACAACCTCGCCGTGTACTCGGAGAAGTTTCTGAAGTACAAAGACATCCCGCAGATCCGCGAATTTCTGGATGAGGCGCGCGAGAAGAGGGATCCCACGGAAGGACGCATTCGCGAGCTCACGGCCAGCGCGGAGAAAAAGCGCGCAGCGGGCGACAACAAAGGAGCCGCGCAGGATTACCGCGCGATTCTCGCGCTCAAATGGGATGAGCATTCTGCGTGGAATCTCGCCGCCATCTCCATGCAGCTGAAAGAGTTTGGCGAAGCCCTCGGCCTCTACAACCGCTTGATCGATCAGAAACCAGGATGGGAATACTATTACAAGCGGGGCGTATGCCAGTACAGCCTTCGCAAATACGACGCATCCCTTTCCGATTTTCAAAAAGCGCGCACGCTGAACAAGAAACCGGATTCCGGTTTCAAACATTTCGTAAGCGTGGGCGAAGCGCTCACGCTCGTTGAGCTTGGCCGAGCGGACGAAGCCGTGGAGAAACTGAAACAGGCGCTGTCCATCCGCAAGTCTGCGTCTGCATCTGCTGCTCTTGCCCGAGTCGAACTGACTCTCGGCAATCGCGCGGAGGCAGAACGTTATGCGGCATCTATTGAAGACAATGAACGCGAACGCAACCATGTAAGGGCGCTTCTGAACTACGCAAACGAACGAAAGACAGAAGAGAAAAGCGCGGGAAGAGCGGCTCTGGACCGCTGGTTGTCGAGCCTTTCGGAGGAACCCGCGCTGCACCGCAGCTGGATCGCCGATCTTTTCGTTGTGGCTCGTCAGGGCTGCATCATGAACGATTCAGCCTTCTGTCTTCCTGTTCTGGAGCGGATTCCGGAAGTAGATCGGTCAAGTATCGGGAGCATAGTCACTATGGCCTATCGTTCCGAGAAACGAAATTCTACGGACGTACAGAGAGATTTTGATTTTTATTATGGTAAAGGGTTGCTGGAGGCGGGCCGCATAGATCCGGCTCTTACAGCTCTTTCGAGGGTCAGTGATCTTCCCGCGGGATCTTACTATATGGCCGTCATCTATGCCCGAAAGGGAAATGAAAAAAATGCAATGGATTATTTACAAAGATCGGCGGAGAAAAAACCTGAGTACTGGGACTATGCCGGCAAGAACCAGGACTTTCAGGCACTCGCAGCCCGCAGCGCGGACTTTGCGTACTTCCTGGGTCACCGGGGTGAAAAGCGCCCTGTTGAGCCGACTCCCGCGCCCGGGACGGAGATGAAGAATGAAAAAGCACAGGACCCTTCTCCACGACCCGGCTCTCTATGATCCCTACCGCGGACTCTACACGCGCGCAGAGCTTGAAAAGGTACGGCAGTTTCTCAAAGAGGAACTGTCGCGCTCGCTGAAGCATTTCAAGCAGAAGACATCCCCGCGCCCGCACTTCATTTCCTATTTATTTCGCAACTATCGGACTGAAAAGATCGCAGGCCGGCTGGGCGGCATTACGGATCACACAGCGGGTTCACAGAATACAACGTACTGCGACGTGCGCGTTGGCAGTCCACGATTCGACAACGTCATCAACGGCGGACTCGAGGACAATTCGGACCGCGATGAATCGATTGAATACATCAACATGCCGGCAGAGATTGAGCGCGACTCGTTCCGCTTCAGTCTCTGGAAACTCACCGATGCAAAGTACCGCGAAGCGGCCGAGCAGTACTACGAGCGCAAATCAAAAGAGCTTCATTATGTAGACCCGAACCGCGGACTTCCCTCGCGGCTCCACGGACCGGCCGTGCATTCATGGAAATATCGGGAGCTGCCCGAAATCGACCGCGACTTCTGGAAATACCGCATACGCCAGGCAGGCAACCTTCTCAAGAAGTATGTAAATATCAAGAATTCACGCTTTGAATTCAACTGTCACCACAGACAGAGCATCCTCGTAAACTCTGAGGGAAGCATCATCCTCCAGCAACAGTGCATCTTTGAACTGCGAGGATCTCTCTGGCTTCTCAACAAGAAAGGTGAAGGAATCGTACAGGAGATTCATTTTACAGAAGGCGACGTACAGGATCTCCCGGACGAAAAAGAGTTTCTCCGCATCATCCGGGAAAAAATCAACCGGTTGCTCACGCTTGAAAAGGCGCCGCGCCTGGATTCTTACTCAGGACCCGTTTTGCTTTCACCGGTCGCCGCGGGTCTTTTCTTTCACGAGGTCGTAGGACACAGACTTGAGGGTTCGCGGCTCCTCTCTCCGGATGAAGGCGGCACGTTCCGCAGTCTTCGCGGCAAGCGGATCGCCCCGGAATACATTGATATCATTGATGATCCGGAACTCACGCACTTTCAGAAAAGGCACATGATCGGTCATTTTCGCTACGACGACGAAGGATCCATGGCTCAGAAGGCAGTTCTCGTGGAAAAAGGAATCCTCAAAGAATTTCTCACAACCTCCACGCCGATTCCAGGGCAGCGCACTGTCAACGGGCACGCGCGCAGCCAGAAATTCGAGAGGCCCATCTCCAGAATGGGCAACCTTCTCGTGGTCAACCGGAAGCCCGTTTCGGCTGCGGAAATGAAAGAACAGTTTATCGAGGAAATCAAGCGCCAGAAAAAACCGTTCGGTATTCATG
>CAZUJO010000029.1:0-16700 GCA_964619995.1 uncultured Leptospiraceae bacterium | reverse complement strand
GCATACGATCTCGTTCGACGAGTGCAACGCTTCGCAGAAGAAATGGGCGCTTGCAACCGGCGCAGAACTCATCGCAAGAATTCAGGAAGCGTTTGCGCGCACTGGCCGGCTGCGCATTGACTTTCTCGACGCCGGAGAGTCCGGCCGGATTGGAATGACCATTCTTCCGGGAAGAAAAGACCGGGAGCGCTCGCTTGCCGAAGACATCGCGACGATCCGCGAAAACAAGATCGGCTCGGTGCTCTGCCTGATTACAGAAAATGAATTCACGGATTACGGCGTTCCCGATCTCAAGCAGGCGTATGCAGATGCCGGACTGAGCGCCCGTTACTTCCCGATTCTCGATCAAGCAGTACCCGCCCCGGCTGAACTCAAGAACACGCTTGATTGGATGCGCAAGGAGCTGCGCGAAGGCCGCAATGTGCTCGTGCATTGCGTCGGCGGACTCGGGCGTTCGGGTCTTGTGGCCGGCGCCTACCTCGTTGTTGAGAAGAAGATGAGCGCCGAGGGCGCTATAGAAACGGTGCGCGAGGCGCGCGGAAAGCGCGCCATTGAAACACGCAAACAGGAAGACTTTTTGCGAATGCTTGAGAAACAGGTTTGACAACGTCCGGCGAAACGTTAGCCGACATTTGACGGCCGTCCGGCGGACTTCAGATCAGCCGCCGGCCAGCTTCCGAACCGAGCGAATTTTTCGGTCCATGACTGCATCGACGATTCCTGGAACAAAGCGGGAAGCAAAATAGGCCGTCTTGCCTTCCAGCCCCGGAACGACGAGCTTCCGTTTTCGGATCATTGCCTCAACAATGGCCGCTGCCACGGCGTCTGCGGACAGAAGACCGCCCGACGAGTTGATCGCCGCAGTCTCAGGCGGCAGGAGCTTGCGCTCTTCGCGGAGCATGGGCGTGTCTGTGTCCGGAGGAGCGGCCAGCAGGACGTGGATTCCATGCGGCTTCATTTCGGCGCGAAGGGACTGCGTGAAGCCGTGGATCGCGAACTTGGAAGCGCTGTACGCAGTGTATCCATAGACTCCGATCATGCCGGCAATCGACCCGACATTCACAATCATTCCGGATTTTCGCGAGATCATGGCTGGAATCACGGCCCTGACAGAATGGACGGTGCCGAGAACGTTAGCCGCCATCGTTCTGCGGAACATCGAAACAGGGAGTTCCTCAAATCGCCCGGGGCGAACCATGCCGGCGGAATTGATGAGGAAATCGAGGGGCGCCTTGCTCTCAATGTCACGCGCAACCCGCTTCAGGTCGCGGTAGTTCCGCACATCGGCGCGAAACGTTTCAACTGTGCCTGGCGAGGCAATGCGTTCAAGAGACTCAACCGCTGCCTTGAGGCGCACGCCGCTGCGCGAGAGGATGGCAACATTAGCCCCGCGCGTTCGCAGCGCATGCGCAAGGGCCAGGCCGATCCCGCTCGACCCTCCGGTAATGAGTGCTGTTTTCTTTTCAAACACAGGCAAAAAAAAAGCGGCCCGCAAAGGCCGCCTTTTCCATCCGAAAAATCGGTTTGAATCAGCCCTGAACGATTTTGAACGTTACGCGGCGATTCTTCTGATCTTTGGGATCTACACCCGGAAGCGGTTCGTCGTTGGCGATGCCTTTGACAATCATCTTGTCAGCAGGCAGACCTGCGTTGATGAGAGCCTGGTATACGGCCTTCGCGCGCTGTTCTGAGTAGTAGATGTTGCCCATGCGTCCGCCTTCTGCTTCGCGGGGACCAATGGCGCAGGAGTGGCCTGTGATCTGGAGCTTGTAGCCGGGAGCCATGGCGTTCAGCGCGGACTGAATCTGCGGCTTGAACTGGCTTACCCAGGAGTTGAACTCAGCAGGATTCACGTATGTGGACTTGTAGGCGAAGCCATTTCCGCCCGGGGAATACGCAGGCAGGCTGCTGATGGCCGCTGTCATATCCACGCCGCCTCTTTCATTGGCGCCGCTTCTGTCTGTGCTGCTATTGCTGCTCGTATTCGAGCTTGTGGAGTTTCCGCTTGTGGTCTGTGAGCTGCTGCAGGCCGCCAGTGTAACAACAAGAGCGATCGCAGCGATGCGGAATATAAGAGAAATCTTCATGGTTTTGCACCTCATGCGTATATCGGAGTCATGATAAATTGCTAAACCGGCGATGGAAATCTTTTTTTCCTGTTGGCCTCCCCGCGCGTTCTGCAAAATCAAACGGCAGACCCATGGACAACCGTACCTTCATCGTTCCGGCCGCACATGAAAACAGCCGCCTGGATCAATGGCTCGCTTCCGAGCCTGAAATAAGCACGTCCCGGATGCAGATTCAAAAGTGGATCCGCGCCGGCCTCGTTCAGGGAGAGGGCGCGGTTCTGCCTTCGCGGCGGGTCCACGAAGGAGAGCGGTTTGTAATCTCCGCAATGACGAATGTGCAGGAGCCGTCCACCATCCGCCCTGTGGACCTTGGCCTGAAAATCCTTTACGAAGACGAGGATCTGGCGGTGATTCACAAGCCGCCCGGCCTGGCCGTACATCCCGGACCCGGAGACGGTGAGACCACGCTGGTCAGCGGCCTCGTGCATGCGTTTCGCGAATTATCCGACGGGGACTGGCACGGAAGACCGGGCATCGTACACCGACTCGACAAACCGACGGAAGGGGTTCTTCTCGTCGCAAAGAACCTGCAGGCGCACCGAATTCTTTCCGGCCAGTTTCTCAAACGCGAAGTTAAGAAAAAATATGCTGCGTGGCTTCTCGCCTGTCCTCCGCAGGAAAAAGGAGAGATCAACGCCGCCATCAAGCGTCATCCGCGGGACCGACTCCGCATGCGCATTGACCCCACGGGTCGATCGGCTGTTACACGCTACACGGTCGTGAGGACTCATGTTTCGAGAAGAGGAAGGAAATTCGCACTTGTGGAAGTAGATCTGCTCACGGGCCGAACGCATCAGATCCGCGTGCACATGGCTCACATAGGATGTCCGATTGTGGGCGATGATCTGTATTCGCGCAGCTCGGCCGAGTTTCAGAAATTCGGCCTCCTGCT
Source organism: uncultured Leptospiraceae bacterium (assembly GCA_964619995.1). Classification (GTDB taxonomy): domain Bacteria; phylum Spirochaetota; class Leptospiria; order Leptospirales; family Leptonemataceae; genus JAEUSB01. The sequence goes on along the minus strand of CAZUJO010000029.1, from coordinate 13,679 downwards.
TTTTGCACAGACGCTTGCGTTCTTCCATCCCCGCGACGGACGCGAGATGCAGTTCTCACTCGATCTGCCGGAACGCTTCGCGAAATTCGAAGCGTCCCTGAACGGCTGACTTACAGCGGTTCCTGATACATCAGCTCAACGCGCGGGATCTTTCTGACGCCGCTTGTTGTATGCACGAGGAGCGAGCTGTCCGTCTGCGCGATCACAGCTCCGCGAATCTGCTCGCCGCTGTTCAGAGTGATCAGCTCAAATCGCGCATAACGTTTGCGAATCTCTTCTTCCGACTTCATCTCGAAATTCGAGACTTCTTTCATGATCACATCGAGCGCGCGCTCTTTGGCGATCTCGCGCTGGTCCATAATTTCTTTTTCTGCCTGGGCTTCGCCGCGAATGGCCTTGTCGATGAGCTCTGCTTTGACTGCCACGAGGGTTCTCGATTCCACGAGTTCACGCACGGGGATTTCGACTTTTTCGGCCTCGGCGGATTTTTCTGATGTGATGACTTCGGGTTTTTGAGTTTCCTGCGCCTGCAGAATCTGTTTTTCGAGTTCAGGGTTCAGCCTGCCCTGCATGCGGTCCTCGATCACGGCCTGCTTTGCCTGGATTTCCGCAAGCTTCTTGAGGAGCGGATCTGCCTGAATCTGTTCCGGGGTTTTGTTTTCAAGGGCCGAAATGCGGGGAGACAGAGAAACTTTTCCGTCAATCACCCGAACCGCGGAACGCGAATCCGCTCCGATCTCAACAGAGAACGTTGTTCCGCGCACACCGGCAACCGCCGTAGGTGTTGCAATGACGAACGATTCCTCCTGGCTCGCCTTCTGAACTTTCGCAAGGATCGCTCCGTTCTTGATGCCGAGTCTGGTCTCGCCTTTCGCGCGGATTGCCTGCACGGACATCGTCGTCATCTCGCGCACACGGATAGCATTTCCGCGCACTGTCTGGAGATCGACCGAGCCGGATTCTGTTCGAATAACGTCATTTTCCCGCACAATCATACCGACGGCAGCCGGGACTTCAGGCTTCCCCTGCGGCACAACGAAAGCCGATCCGGTAACATAAACAACGAGCAGGGAAGTTTTGGCCGCCTCTGATGGACGGTATCCGCACTGCGCGAAAAGCGCCGCAGACAGAATGAGCATGATTATTTTAGAAGATTTCATATGAGTTCCGTCTCAACAACAGAGGGGCGGCTCTTTTCTTGCCACAAATTTCCAGCGGTTTCAGCGAAGGAACAATTGCGGCCGCAAAAAAATCGCTCCACATGCGGGACAGATCGTCTATATCCGACAGATGCGCTCAATCATTCCTGGCTTCTTGATATCGTTCCTTCTCCTTGCAGGCAGTACCGCAGCTCAAATTCCCGTGAAAAACCAGCCCGCGCCCGGCTGGTGCAAACAGTCCCGCGAAATCATGCTGAAAAAGACGCCCACAGTTCCCGCGCTTCTCGCGCTCAAGGCGTCCCGACCTGCGCCCGATCTCGATCGGGCGCTGCGCGAAATGGACTGGCTCGATGCCGGAAGCTACGCCTACCGCGAATCAAAGGCTGGCGTATACTACGGCGTCAAACAGCCGCAGCTCAGCTTTCACCGCTACCAGCAGGACGGAGGACAGCTGTCCTTTTCCTGTTACATTTACGACGACGGCCGTGAGCAGACCACACATACGAATTTTGCCCCGCCGCCGGAAGCGCAGTGGGCCGTCCGAATCGTAAACAATGTTTATTATATTGAAGAAACCTCGCGCGGCGAAAAGGCGCTTTTTCCGATCATCCAGTATCAGGACGGCGTGCTCATTGTAGACATCTCTGAATTCGGACGAATCGGCGAAGCGCCGGCGTTTCGCTCCGTGCTCGTATCCGTGCCGCGCGCATTCGCCTGGCAGTACGGAGAGAAAGTCGATCCGCAGCCATCGAAACCTTCTAAACCGGAGACTTCAAAAACAGAACCAGCAAAGAATTCCGGCCCGGACGCAGTTCAGGTAGAATGGAAAGGCAAGTGGTATCCGGCGAAGATCCTCAAGCAGGAGAACGGCAAGTTCTTCATCCACTACGAAGGATTCGACAGCTCCTGGGACGAGTGGGTAACGGAATCACGCATCAAGCGCAAATAACGTTACACGCCGAGGCAAACCGTTAGACGCGGTAGAGCACGTCCATATACTTTTTCAGCAGATCTCCGACGACGCTGCGGACAGGCAGCGTTGCGGCCATTCCATAAACCGGCGCCATGCTTCCGCTTTCCTTCGGATTCGCGCGAACGTAAGCGACCGCATCCGTGAGGTCTTTGATAAATCGCTTCGCAACGCCCGGTTTCGTATGCCTGAGGGTCACAGCCAGGTGAACACAGGAAGGTTTGTGCAGGCCGTTCAGATTCCACTTTCGATGCGTCATGAACTCCATGACGCGATAGATGTCGATCGTGTCTGATGCGAATGCAATGATCCACAGCGGCTCTCCGAGAACATACAGATCCGGGATCTTGCGCACCTCTGCCTTGATATAGTGCGCGGTCTCAAGAATCTTTGCCGTCGCATCCATATATCCTTTCTTTCCCATAGAAAGCAAGGCGGCCCAGCAGGCAGCAATGAGGCCTCCGGGCCGGCTGCCCGCAAACGTCGGCGAAAAATACAAACCGCCCGGCCACTCGGTTACGGTGTAGTACTGATACTGGCGCAGTTTTTCTCCGCGATAAAGAACCACGGATGTGCCCTTCGCCGCATAACCATACTTATGCGTGTCTGCAGACATGGATGTAACACCTGGAAGGCGAAAGTCAAACGGAGGCACATGATAGTGCAGTTCGCGGGCAAACGGAAGGACGAATCCGCCGAGACAGGCATCCGTATGGAAGCCGATCCTCTTTTCCCGCGCGATTTCTGACAGCTCGCGGATTGGATCAATCACGCCGTGCGGGAACGTAGGCGCCGAACCAACCATGGCGATCGTGCGGCGCGTTACAGCTTTGCGCATGGCGTTCACGTCCGCGCGAAAATCAGGTCCAACGGGCACGCGCACGAGCTTGATATTGAAATACTGAGCGGCCTTGTCGAAGGCAGCGTGCGCCGTGACCGGCACGACCAGTTCCGGCCTGCGAATCCCCTTTTCGATGCGGGCACGGTCTCGATATGCCTTCATGGCCAGAAGAATGCTTTCTGTTCCGCCGCTTGCAACAGAACCGCAGATTCTCTCCTCAACGGGAACATCATCGCTCGCTCCGAGCATGTGTCCCGTCATCGAGATGATCTCGGATTCAAACTTGTTGATTGAGGGCCATAGGTCAAAATGAAGCGGATTGGTCTGCGACTGCATGGCGTAGACTTTGTTTAAGAAATCAATGTGATCCTGATCGCCGTGATATACGGCTCCGCTGACATAGCCGTCGCGCCAGCGCTCATCCTCCATCGATTTCATCTTCTGCATGTCTCTGAGGATCGTTTCGCGCTTCGTTCCGTGGGCCGGCAGCGTTGTGTGAGCAGAAAACCCCTTTCGATACGGCTTCAGCGATGACTCAAGCCCTGCGACCAGACTCTCGGTCTCTTTTTCCGTCGCGCGCCGCACAGCGGGAATGGCCCGCACCCACCGCTCGAGCGCCGGCGCTTTCTCAAACAACTTCGCAAGCCGGCGGGAAAGGGCCGGGTAGTCCGTCGCAAGCTTTCTGGGATCCATCATGGGTTCAACCGTTTGTAAATCGATTTGTTTTGTTTATAAATATTTTTGAATTCCGCGAAAAGCTCATCGTACACCTTCCGATGATCCGGGTTCGGCCTGTATGTGGCTGCGACCGGGATCTGCGCGGAGATCTGCTCGAATGTGGTCAGTCCCAGGGCCGCAGCTCCGAGAAGCCCTGCGCCCCGCGCATTCGCCTGAACCGGATCATGCACCTGGCGGATGGTGCGGTCGAATACATCCGCTACAATCTGGCACCACAGAGCAGAGCGCGCGCCGCCTCCAATCATGTTGATCGATTCAAGACGTCTTTTCGTAAAGCTCTCCACATAACCGAGAAGCCAGCGCGAGTTCAGGGCGACTCCCTCGAGCACGGCGCGGATCATATGCGCCCTCGTTGTCTTCAGAGATTGATTGAAGAACGCCCCGCGCGCCGAGTGATCTTCCACCGGCGTTCTTTCGCCGTACAACCACGGAGTAAAGATCAGTCCATCGCATCCGGCCGGCGCCGTCCCTGCGGCCTCCGTCATGCGAACGTACGCGTCCTTCGGCACATCGCCCGTGTGAAGCGCGTCTTTCGCGTAGAAGATTTTGTCGCGGAGGTACGTCAGGCAGTAGCCCGCCGTCTCCTGTTCGTTCGCGATGAAATAGCGGCCCGGAATCGCGGAGGGCAGCGTCGCCATGTTGTGCAGCAAATCTGTCTTCTTAAAGGGAACGTGGCAGGTCAGCCATGAGCTTGTGCCTATGTAGAGATGCGCTTCAAAGTCTCGCACAGCTCCCGATCCAATGGCAGCAGACTGAATATCGGGAGTTCCGCCGATCACCGGGATGTTCTCGGGCAGCCCGAGGTCACGTGCGGCCTCAGCAGTCAGAACGCCGATTACATCCGTGGACTGCTTGAGATCGGGCAGCTTGCTTCGCTCAATGCCCGCAAGGCGCAGCAGGCCTTCGTTATACGTTATGCGGCCAATGTTGCGGTTGTCCGTAACCCAGTGGAGCGCAATCGAATCATACGTTGCCGCAAACTTTCCGGTGAGTTTCAGATTCAGATAATCCTTCGGCTCCAGAAACTTGAATGTGTCCGCGTAGAGCGACGGCATCGTGTGCTTTATATAAAGAATGTGAGCGATGCTGTCTTTTCCCGAATGACCCGGCGCGCCGCCCGTGAGACGAATGTAGCGAAGCAGTTTTGTGATGCCGTAACCTTCGATCTCAATGAGGCCGCCGGTGAGCTTTCGGACGTATTCCGAGCCGCGTGAGTCCATCCAGATGATTGCGTTCATCAGCGGCTTGCCGGACGCATCGACCGGCACCGTGCCGGACCATTGCGCTGTGACTACAATTCCGGCAATCGATTCCACCGGCGCGTGTCTTCCCGCGATCAGCTTTCGCGTTGCGCGGCAGATCGAGTCCCACCAGTCCTGCGGATCCTGCTCCGCGCCGCCGCCGTCAAACAGGGCAAGCTTCGTTTCGTCTATTTCGCAGGCAGCAACCTCACCCGTCGTTGAGACCAGCGCAATCTTCGGGCCGGAAGTGCCCAGATCAATGGCCAGAATAAATTTCTGCATCCAATGCGATATCGCCCGGTCTCTCCCGTTTCGCAAACGATTTTCAGGTCGTTTCTTCGCGGAGAACTTCGAGAGGGCTCGTGCCCGTCACGCCGCGGCTGATGAGCATTCCAACTGCAGTAGAAAGCCCCCCGGCAGCCAGGACCAGCAGGCCGAGAGCGGACCACGGCACAGCCGGTGCCAGATCAAATGCATAGTACAGAAGGGGCCAGGCCACTGCCTGTGATAGAATCGATCCAGCTGCTGCGCCGAGAAATCCAACAAGGGCATACTCGGTCGTAAGGATTACGAGCAGATCCCGCCGGCCCGCTCCAATTGTCTTCAGGAGCGCAGATTCGCGCACACGCGCAAAGCGGCCGGCTCCGATGGCGCCTGTGAGAATCACAAGGCCTGCAAGCAGAGTCGCGCCGGCAATCCATCGCACAACCAGGGCCACGTTCTCAGCAATGCCGCCTATCGTTTGAACGACCTGATTCACATCGATCACGGTCACGTTCGGAAAACGGGCCACAATTTCTTCCTGGAAGCGGAACCGGTCTTTTTGCTCCGGCACAGACAGACTCGAAACATAAATGCGCGAGGCCTCTTCAATCGCGCCGGGAGAAAAAAGGAGAATCGCATTGATCTGCATCCCGGCCCAGTCCACCTTGCGTTTGCTCGTGACCACGGCCTCGAAGGGAACGCCGCCAATGTCAAATTCCAGCTGGTCTCCGACAGAAACGCCCATGCGGTCCGCCCAGCGGTCTTCTACGGAAACTTCCTGGGTTACAGGTTTCGTTTTTCCCCAGAATTGCCCGGCCGAGATCTTTTCTGACTCGTTCAGATGATCGCGGAAGGTTGCGAAATACTCGTAAGAGCGGAGGCTGTTTTCCCAGTTTCTGCGGTTCGCATTCTTTTCAATATTCGAACGATCGATTCGTTCCCCGTTAATGGAACGCACCCGCATGGAAACAAGCGGCGTCATCTTTGCGGATGCCGCATAACGCGTCACGATTTGCTCAACTCCGTCCCGCTGATCCGGTTGAACGTCTACGACGTACAGGTTCGGACGTCCGCCGCCGTCAAAGCGCACTTCTCTCTCCACGGTCGCCTGTACGGTGTAAAGCGAAAGGATCAAGAGCACTCCGATTCCGATCGAAGTGAGCATCACGGATGTTTGATTGCCCGGCCTGTGAAGATTGGCAATACCCTGACGAATCCGGTACGAGTTCACGAGCGACATGAAACTGCGCGAAAGGCGAATCAACCCGAGCGACAGCAGAAACAAAATCAGCACGGCCGCCGCCACGCCGATTGTAAAGAAAACGCCGGTCAGCAGGGACTCAGACTGACCCGCAGCCACAGTGGTCGTCACTCCCGCAAGAACCACAGCCGCAAAGATTTCATAACGCAGCCGAAGGATCCGCCGAATCCATCCATGCATTCCGGTTCCGTCGCTTGCCTGGTCTTCCGGCTGGCGGCGCAGCACGCGCAAAGGCGAGATTCTTCGAATCGAAAAGACAGGGAACAAGACAAATGCGAGCGTGAAAAGAATGCCCGGCAGAAGGGAGAGAAGCGCAGAGATCAGGTCGAATCGGACGGTCACGGCCACAGGAAGATATTCGGCCCCGAGCCCCGCGCCAACCTTCGCGGCGACAAATCCAAGGACATAGCCCGCGGCGCTTCCGGCAAACGCAGTCACGAGTCCCAGAATCAGGAAGACACGCATGGTTCCGGCCGGCGTCGAACCGAGCGCGCGCATGACAGCGATGTCATCGAGCCGGCTTTTTACAAATACATTCATCGCAAGGCCGATTCCGAGGCCGCCCAGAAGCAGAATCACAAGGCCGGCTAACGTCATGAATTTCGTGAGATTGTCCATGAATCGCCGCACGCCTGAGGCCGCCTCGTGATAGGTATAGATCGTAATATTCGCATTCAGCGCTGACTTCCAGTAGCGGTCTTTCCAGTCTTCCACGTCGAACAAATCCGGAAGCTTGAAGTAGCGCGCATAACGGATTCGGCTTCCAGTCACAAGCAATCCCGTCTGTGCCGCATAACGTTCGTGAATGTAGACGGGAGCGCCGTATCCTGCCGAAAAACCAGGACTTCCGGGCTCCTGCTTGAGAACGCCGCCCACGCGGAACCGCTGCTTGCCCAGAAAGACTGCGTCGCCTTCCGAGAGTCCGAGCGCGGGAAGAAGGGTCGAGTCAATGATGATCCAGGGCTCCTGCGCGGCGCGCAGTTTCTGAAATCCCGTTTCCGGAACGCTGGAAATCGTTCCGTAGTACGGATATCCGCCGGAAACAGCGCGCACCCGAACGAGTCTCGTGCCGAGCGCCACGCCCGGTTTCGGACGTTCCACGCGCATCATCGTGTTGAATTCAATGACGGTCGAATCCTGTCCGCCCGAAGCGCGAAGATTCTGCGTCATTTCCTCTTCCGGAATCGGACGGCCTGCCTCAAGGCGCATGTCTGCGCCCATGAGTTTGCGCGACTCGCGCGACACGGCGTCCTCGAGCGATCCGGAAAATGTGCGAACCGCGGAAATCGCAGCGACTCCCAGAACCACAGCCAGCGCGCTGAACAAGAACTTCCCGCGCGATCTGCGCGTCTGACGAAGCGCGAGCGAAAACTCTCCCTTCAGATTCATTTGCCGCCCTTTCGCGTGCCGCTCTGCCGCGATTTCTTTTTCGGCGAAGCTTTCTTTCCGGACGCAGATTTCCTGCCAGGCGAGGCTTTCCCCCCGCGGCGGTGCGCAACAATCTCCGTTATGCGGCCGTCGCGAAGGCGCACTTCACGGTCAGACAAACGCGCAAGCTCCGGGTTGTGCGTGATGAGAACGAGGGTCGATTCATAGGAGCGATTCAATTCCAGAAGAAGCTCTACAATCCGGTCTCCGTTCACGCTGTCCAGATTCCCCGTCGGCTCATCTGCGAAGAGAACAGGCGGATAGTTCACAAAAGCCCGCGCAATCGCTGTGCGCTGCATCTCTCCGCCCGACAGCTGAGCTGGATAATGGTGCATTCTTTCTGAAAGTCCCACGCGCGTCAGAAGTTCGGATGCTTTTTCGCGCGCATCGTGGCGGCCGAGAATCTCTGCAGGCAGCATCACGTTTTCGAGAGCCGTGAGCGTCTGCACCAGAAGGAAATTCTGAAATACAAAACCAATCTTCTGCCCACGAAGACGTGAAAGATCTTCTTCATCGAGCGCGGTGATTTCCTCATGATCCACAAACACCTGGCCGCTTGTAGGACGGTCGAGTCCGGCAAGCAAACCCATGAAGGTTGATTTGCCGCTGCCGGAAGGACCCGTGATGGCCACGAATTCTCCCCTCTCTATTTTCAGAGAAACATCCTTCAGCACAGTCAAATCCCCGTAGCTGCGCGTAAGCGACTTCACTTCAATCATGTCTGTGCTCCGGTCCTGTTTGTTTGAGAACTTCGTTCAAAAGAGCGATCTTATCTGTCATCACGCCGTCCACCCCCGCTTCCTGCCATGCGGTCATATCGGCCGGGGTGTTTACAGTCCATATATGAATCTTAATATTCTGTTTTTTCGCAGTTTCGATCATCCGGCGGGAAATGATCCAGTGACCGCCGAGCGGAGGCAGAGCCAGCGCATGAGCATAAATCGGAAACAGCCCGCCGACTCCAAACTTGTTTGCGACGACCCATACAACAGAATCGCGAAAACTTGCGGCCCGCGCAACGTCAGGCGCGATCTCCGCCATCTTCGCAAGAGGCGGCCCGTAGACAGACGCGACCACAATCTTATCCTGCATTCCGTATTTCCGGATAAGGTCAACCATCACAGGCACCGCGCGGAGGTCTTCCGTCTTGAACTCAACATAAAATCTCTGATTCGGAAACTTCGCGAAGAAATCATCGAGCGGATGAATGGCGATGCCCCTGCCGCGAAATGGAAATGTCCGGCCTTCATCGGGCGTGTAACGGTAGCCCGCATCAAGCTTTGAGATTTCATCCATCGTTAGACCCGACACGGTTCCCGACCCGTTCGTGGTGCGGTCGACCGTCGAATCGTGAATGACTGCAAGGCGCTGGTCTTTCGTCAGATGGACATCCATCTCAATGAAATCGGCCAGTCCTTGTTCCACAGAACGGCCGCAGGAATCGAGCGTGGCTTCGGGCGGCTGACCGCATCGATGTCCGATGCGAAAATGCGGGGCGCGAAACACGACCATATCTGGATTCCGTTCAGCAGGCACGAGCGCGCAAACGATCCAGGCCGTCATCAGAACCAAAAGAACAATGAATGTTTTTCGCATTTTAACTCTCAGGCACACATTCCCGCAAAAGCCGGATCAGTCGATCCATGCCGCGTGACCGGCGGCGGAAACAAAAGAAGAATTCTCGATCGCACACAAGCTCACTCACAGAAAGCACGCGCATCTTCTTCGAAACGGCAAGCCTGGAAACAAATCCAATGCCGACGCCGGACTCCACGCTTCGAATCACGGATTCCATGCTGCGCAGCTCCATAACGATGCGCGGCTTCAATCGGAGCGCCCGCCACCGCTTCTCGACCGCCTGGCGAATCGCAGAAGCGGGATGGTGGGATACGCATTCAAATTCGGCGAGAGACGCAACGGAAACCCGCCTGCGCCGCGCAAGCGGATGCTTGAGGCCGACCACGGGCACAATTTCGTCGCGAAAGAATAGCTCGGATTCAAGCTCCGGGTCGTCCGGCTGTCCCGAGAGAATGCCCAGTTCTGCCTCTCCGCCTGTAAGTGAACGCAGCGTGTCGTACGCATCCCCCTCGACTACCCTCACCACGAGACCCGGATGCCGCTGGCGAATGCGGCGGACCGCTTCCGGAAGAACGTAAGCTGCAATCGTGCCGCCGCACGAAATCGTATAACGTCCGGAAATCTCTCCCTGCGCCTGGGCGCTCTCTGCGACCCGCCGCACAGCATTTTCCAGATCCTGCGCGGCAGAAAGAATCCTCTCTCCGTCCGGAGTCAGCCGGGCCCCCTGCGCGCTTCTATAGAAAAGCTTTGCGCCGAGCTCACGCTCGAGCAGAGAAACCTGGCGCGAAAGAGCCGGCTGCGTCAGAGCCAGACGGGCCGCTGCTCCTACGAAGGAGCCCTGCCTGTGAATCTCAAGAAAGGTTTGAATTTGCCGGATTTCCATTTCCGCTCCGTCTGCACATGAGCCGCACTGCGCCCGCCTCGCAGCCCCAATGTATAAGGTTTTGTTATATCACGCTTGTCCACTTATTATTTTGATATATGGCCCGGATGCCGTATAATCTTCTCATGGAGGCAGGAATGAAATCCTCAGGAAGAACACTTTACGACAAGGTTTTTGATCGTCATGTCGTGCGCGAAACATCGCCAGGACAGTATCAGCTTTACGTGGCGCTGCATCTCGTGCACGAAGCAACGAGTCCGCAGGCATTCGAAATGCTTCGCGAGCGGGGGCTGAAGGTGGCCGAGCCGGCCCGTACCTTCGCAACCGCGGATCACGTCATTCCGACGGACGGGAGCTTTCAGCCCTACCAGGACGAAACTGCGGCAACCATGGAACGGGAGCTGGAGCGCAACACGAAGGCGAACGGAATCCGCTATTTCTCTCCCGCAAAAAACGAAAACGGCGTGATTCATGTGATCGGCCCGGAAAACGGCCTGACCTGGCCGGGCATGACGATTGCGTGCGGAGATTCGCACACGAGCACGCACGGAGCTTTTGGAGCCGTCGCGTTCGGCGTGGGCACATCGCAGGTTCGGGACATACTCGCATCGCAGTGCGTGATCATGCCGCGGCTGAAAGTGAAGCGGATCGAACTGACGGGAAAACCTTCGCGGGGTGTCACCGCCAAAGACATGGTGCTCTACGTCATTGCGCAGCTGGGAACGCGCGAAGGCGCCGGGTTCGCGTTTGAATTCGCGGGGGAAGCCGTCGAGTCGATGAGCATGGAAGAGCGCATGACGGTATGCAATATGGCCGTCGAAGGAGGCGCGCGGGTCGGTTACGTCAATCCAGACAAAACAACGTATGATTACCTCCGCGGCAAGCCCTGGGCCCCCGTGGATTTTGACCGCGCCGTTCAGGACTGGGAAACTCTCAGATCAGACCCGGACGCAGAGTATGCGCGCGTCATTCGCATCGATGTATCGAATATCGAACCGATGGTGACCTGGGGCACGAATCCCGGTCAGGCGGTACAGGTGTCAGAAACCACACCGGATCAGCCGGGACGCGACGAGCAAGATGCCCTTGAGTTCATGGGCTTTGCATCGGGCGAAGCCGTAAAGGGACGCAGGATTGACGTCGCTTTCATCGGATCGTGCACGAACGGACGGATCAGCGATCTCGAGGCCGCGGCCGACGTCATCCGGCATTACAAAGGAAAGAAAGCGGATCATGTGCGGGCCATGGTGGTTCCAGGGTCGCATAACGTCTACAAACAGGCAGTCGAACGCGGGCTCGACCGCATATTCACAGATGCAGGATTTGAATTCCGCTCCCCTGGCTGCTCGATGTGCCTGGCGATGAATTCAGACAAACTGGAAGCAGATCAGGTCTGCGCGAGCTCATCGAACCGCAACTTCAAGGGGCGCCAGGGATCGCCGACCGGCCGCACGATTCTGATGAGTCCTGCCATGGTGGCCGCTGCCGCATTGCGCGGATTCGTATGCGATGTGAGAGAAATCACGGGAGGAACAAAATGAAGATCGAAACAATCCAGGGCCATGCAGTTGTGCTCCATGGCAACGACATAGACACAGACCGGATTCTGCCCGCGCGCTTTATGAAATCGATTGTGTTTTCAGGAATTGAAGCGCACCTCTTCGAGGACGAGCGCGCGATGTTTCGCAAACGCGGAGAAGTCCATCCGTTTGACCGGAAGGCTTTCGCGGACGAGAGCATTGTGATTGCTGAGAACAATTTCGGCTGCGGGTCATCGCGCGAACATGCGGTACAGGCTCTGCATCGAAACGGAATTCGCGCCGTGATCGCCGGATCGTACGGCGAAATCTTCCTGGGAAACTGCAGAACGGTAGGAGTGGCGGCTGTGCAGGTAGTCGGAGACGAACTCGAAACTGTGCGAAGGGCTGGCTCCGCAGGAGAAGTCATTACGATCTCTCTCGAACGGCGCAGTGTGGAAGGCCGGGGGTTCGCTGTTCCATTTACGATGGATGAAGGTGTGCGGTCACAGTTTCTGAATGGAACGTGGGATACGCTGAGCCAGGTTCTCGCGGGCGCGGAGAAAGCAAGATCTCTGGCAGCAGGCCTGCCCGCGATGACAGCAGGGGAGATCGTTCACTCATGAAAGAACGCAGTTTCCGGAGGCCGGCTGTCGCGAGTCCACATGCCGCGCGCGCACTCGGCCTCGAGCTGCCCCGGCCCCCAGCCGGAATATCCGCGAAACACGAGAACGTTATGCGGCTCTCTTTGCAGAATGAGCAGCAGCGTCGGCAGGTGCCGCGAGAAGTGGATCGATCCGTTGTTCGGATCTCTATAGACGAACGAAAGGATGTCCGGCTCCACAGGTCCCCCGTCGCGCACCGGAAGATCGCGCGGCAGAGCATCCAGGGACGTCTCCGTGTGTTTCAAGGTGAGCTCTCGCAGAGAACGCGGAGCGCCCATCTTCCAGCCGATCGCGCCCTTTGTTCCTGGACGAACCAGAACGAGCACGCCGTCGAAATCAGCGGCGGACTCTGTACCGCGCAGAAGGACCCATTCATCTGCGCGAATCTCAATCCTGTTCAGGGGCGCGGGAGAAGAGCAGAGACCGGTCAACAAAAGCGCGCAGTTGCGCATACACGGGTTGCGTATTCGGCGGAGGATTTGTTTGCCGTTCGAACGTCATGCGACTTTGTATTCGAGGCTTACACGGTTCAGGCCCTGCCGCTTGAACTGCGAGAACGCGCCGTACGGTCCCTTATTTCTCTCGTAAACCCCGGAGGATCGCTCCTGCTCGTATGCCGCGGACGCGACGACCGGGATGCGCTCGGAGAAAAACCTCCCTGGCCGCTTTCACGGGCTGACCTCCAGCCGCTTGAGACGGCGCCGCATGGCCTTTGCGCCACCGGGTGTGTGGGGCGCATTACGTCGTTTGATGAAGCGGGAGATGGGACGTACGAAATCACGCTCACAGGCGTGTGCCGGTTTGGTATCGTGGAAGAACGGGCGCAGCACAAGGGGTTCCGGCGCGTGCGGCCGGATTACAGCCCCTATCTGCGCGATCTGATTCCGCCGCAAAGCACGCGCATGGACCGAAACAGGCTGTGTTGCCTGCTGCGTGATTATTTCATTCTGCATGGTCTGAATTGCGATTGGGGGTTGTTACGTGCGGCATCCGATGATGTGCTGGTCACGGCTCTTGCGATGGTGTGCCCCTTTGCGGCGCAGGAAAAACAGGCGCTGCTCGAGGCGCTTGACGGGCAGACGCGTGGCGATCTGTTTCTCTCGATGATTGAAATGGCAATCCTGGCCAAGCGC
>CAZUJO010000028.1:0-17408 GCA_964619995.1 uncultured Leptospiraceae bacterium | reverse complement strand
AGCCGGCTTCACTATGACCGGGTGCGGCGCGAAATGGCCAAGATGGCTCATGCGCTCGGCGGACGGTTCGTGGAGAATCCGATTTCGTACCTAGACAAGATCATCGCCGTGCACCCGCTCGGCGGATGCGCGATGGCCGACACGCCGGAAGAGGGCGTGGTCAACACGCGCGGCGAAGTCTTTGGGCACCCCGGGCTGTTCGTGGCCGATGCAAGCGTCCTGCCGACTTCGGTCGGGCCGAATCCGTCTCTGACGATCACGGCTCTTTCAGAATATTTTGCAAGCCAGTGGCCGGACCGAACGTCTCCTCCGGTATGATTCACAATGACGGTTTTTCCCCGCGCATCAGCGATTGTCTGTCTCCTGTTTGCGGCCTGCCTGCCGGCCGGCGAAGGTGTACGCGACGGCGCCGTTGAACTGAGGCAGGAAGGCGTCACTTCGCTGAGAGGCAGATGGACGTTATGCGTCTCTGATCAGAGCTGTCTCCTGTTTCCGGTTCCCGGCGGCTGGCTTCCAAACGGCCTGTTTATACGCGAGGCATCGTACCGTCTCAAAGTAAGGAGCGCGCCGGGGAAAGCGATCGGATTTGTCATGCCCCGCGTACTTGCCAGCTATGAACTGTACTGGAACGGAAAACTGATCAGTCTGCCGCATACGGGCGGAGAACCCGAAGACCTGACGAAACGGTTCTTCATTCTGCCCGATCCGCAGGAGGAAAATCTTCTCGAAATCAAAGTGCGAGGTCTGGGAGAAGTGGGCGGTCTTGTGCAGCCCGAGGTCTTCGCCGGTCCCGCGCGTGACGTGGAGAATTTGTTTATTGCACGGCGCGCCTGGCTTGCTCTTCTTTCCGGCGCGTTCTTGTTCGCGGGAATCAGTCATTTGCTCTTCTATTTCAGTCGTCCAAAGAGTTTTCCCTATCTTTACTATTCCGTCGCCTGCGCGCTTTCGTCTCTTGCCATTTTTTCTGCCGAGGGTCTGACGCAGATTCTGGTCGAATCGAGCCGGTTCAACACGATTCTGTTTTCGTCAGTGGTCGCCTTGATGCCCGTGGCCACAGGTCAGTTTGCGCAGAGGTTTTTCTACGGCGGCTCAAACCTTCTCGTAAACGCAATCACCGCAGTCGGCGCGGTTTTTACCGCATTTTTCTGGAGCGGATTTTACAGCGTGGACTGGTTTGTCTTTGTTGTTCGTTACTTCCTGCCTGCTTCCTTTCTGTTTACGAGCGCCGCGTACGGCGCGCTCATCCTTCTCGTGATTCGCGCGCGTATTGAGCGAAAACCAGGCTCGACCATTCTATTGGTCGGCCTGGCCGTCTTCGCGCTCACGCTTCTGAACGATTTTGCGGTGAATCGCGGAATGCTTCGCAACGTGTCTCTTTCTGCGGAAGGGTACCTGTTCTTCATAGGTTCGCTTGCCATAGCGCTCGCGCGTCAGTTTGCCCTCTTTCAGAAAGAGCATGATCTGCTCCATCTGCAGCTGGAGAACTCGGAGCGAAGCTACCGAAGTCTCGTCGAAGGATCGAGCCAGATGATCTTCGCGCTCGATGCCGGCATGAACATCATGTCCATGAATCAGGCTGCGCGAGTTCTGCTGGGGTATGAACCGAAGAAGATGCGCACTCTGCCTTTCACGGAACTGATTCATTCCGACGGACTTGTGGAAACATACATGGCCGGCGTTGAGCAGTTGCTTTCGACCCGCAAGCCTGTGCGATTCTCTACGACTCTCACGACAAAATTCGGCGAGCCCCGGCCCGTGGAAGTGGAGATGGAGTACGTTCAATCCGAAGCCGGTGATTTCATCCTCGGGAAAGCCTCGGGCCGGCAGGCGGACGAGATCATTGAAATGTGCGAGGAGGAAAATCAGTACTACGTAATGGGTAACTATGTGGTTCTGGCCGAGCTTCTTTCGCGCCGCCTGACGGCTCCGCTCGAACGCAGGATCGGGCAGGATGCGGCGGTCGCATTGCAGATCGGCCTCCGCGAGCTTCTCGTCAACGCAATCGAGCACGGAAACCTGGGAATCAGTTTCGAGGAAAAGACAGCTCTACAAAAGGAAGGACGCTATTACGAAACGCTCAGGGAGCGTCAGAAGGATCCGGCAACCGGAGGGCGCAAGGTGCGAATCTGGTATCAGTTGACTGCGAATTCGTTCGAAGTGCGGATCAAGGATGAAGGAAAGGGATTCGACCACCGGCGCCAGATGGCGATGGGCGCCTCGGACGTTGGACGTCTCCAGCATGGACGCGGGCTTTTGATGGCACGGGCGGAGTTCGACGAGATCGTCTACAACGATCCGGGCAACGAGGTGACTGTCAGAAAGCGTTTCTGAGAGTATCGTCGGCGTTGACAGCCCGCTTTGTCCGCCGCTCTGTGCAATTCGATGCGACGCCCGAAAATTCAGCTGTCCATTTCGCTTCGCGCTCTGCTGCTTTTGATGACCATCGGCTTCGCCGTTATGTCTCTGTTGATCGCATATCAGGGCGCACGATTGATTACGCGAAACCGCGTCAAAGAGTCCAACTTCGCGCGCGCCACGGAAAGATTGAACTATCTTCATTTCGCAAGCGAAAGCTACCAGAGGCTTGGACAGCAGGACCGTCTGGTTCAGGTGCGCAGAGCGCTCCAGGAATTGATGAGCAGTTTTGCGGCGGCTCCCGATCTCAACGTCGTCCTTGTAACCGCGCCCGATGACAGCATCATCGCCTCCAGCCGTCCCGAAGACGCCGGTCGTCCCTGGCAGACGACCGCCTATGGAATCAACGGCAAGGTAGCGGACGGCGTCATTCGCAACCGGCTTGCGCGCGTCATCGTGGATGAAGACCGGGGCGTCGTTGAGGGTTACACATTCATGTGTGACCGGGCAGCGTCGCTCAATCCGGATCCGAACACCTGCGGCTTTCTATTCTATCAGTTGAATCTTTCCTATCACATGGGCGCGGCGAGCACGGATCTGATCGGGCAGATGTGGATTACGGGCGCCGGTCTTGCGGGTGAAGCGCTCGTCATGTGGCTTGCGCTCACCTATTTTATTTCGCGCCGCACGCAGCGCATTGCGCGTGAGCTTCGTTCCTTCGCGGAAGGAAATCGGAACGGAAGAATCGGTCTCGCCGGGCAGGACGAGATCGCGCGCGTTGCGCAGTCCGTTGACCGGCTCTTTGACCGCATTGAAGCCGATGAAAGGCTTCTCCATGACCGGGAAGAGCGTCTGATCGCAATGAACGCAGAGTTAAAGCAGGCGAACGAACGTCTTGCGGAAGCGGCCGTCACAGACGCGCTTACGGGCCTCTTTAACCGGCGCTACTTTGACGCTCGTCTCGAAGAAGAAATCCGCCGCGCGCAGCGCCAGGGTCTTGCCGTCTCATTGATCATATGTGATGTTGATCATTTTAAACTCTATAACGATTTTTACGGCCACCAGGCCGGCGATGACTGTCTCCGGCGCGTGGCCGGGGAGATTCACGGCCAGTTCCGGCGCGGCGGAGAGTTTTCGGCGCGATACGGCGGCGAAGAGTTTGTGAGCATTCTGCCTGGTCTTCTTCCGGAGCAGGCGTATGCGCGCGCGGAGAATCTGCGCAAGAGCGTTCAGGCCAGACAGATCCAGCATGAGTCGTCTCCGACCGGTCCGCACATCACCCTCAGCCTCGGAGTCGCCTGCCATCATCCAAACGACAAAGGCGAACCCCAGATCTCCGCCGTTCAGCTCCTGCGGCGCGCGGACGAAATGCTTTACCGCGCAAAGGAAGCGGGCCGCAATCGAACCGAAGTAGAGCTCACACCGCGAAATTGATTCAGAGCGCGCGTCACTCGAAAGTCGGGCGACGCCTTTCTTTGAAGGCCGCCATCATTTCGCGCAGCGCTTTGGTATCGAGAAAGGCGGAGTTGTATGTGATTACATAGTCCATGCCGTCTAACGTGGATTTTCCGTTCTGGTAATTCAGGTTCTGCTTCACTCCGCGAAGAATGATGGACGGGTTCGCCGCGATTTCCGCCGCAAGCTTCTTCGCTTCTTCCATCATCTTCTCCTGGGAATCGTATACCTGAGAAAAAAGACCCATGCTTCTGCACTCTTCCGCGGAAAAATCCCTGCCGGTGAATGCCATAAGGCGCGTATTCCCGTCGCCGATGATAAACGGCAGGCGGTTGAGACTGCCCATGTCGGCGACGATGGCGACTTTCGTTTCGCGCAGGGAAACGGATGCGTCTTTTGAAGCAAGCCTGATGTCGCATGCGGAAATGAGATCGAGTCCGCCGCCGATGCAGTGTTTGTGAACGCAGGAAATATACACCTGGGGCGACTCCATGATCCGGCGGAACCCCGCCTGCATTGTGCGAATCAGATCGGCGAGCTGTTCTCTTTCTTCGCCGTTCTGCCCGTGCACGACGTCTTTGAACTGTTCAAAGAACTCTTCTAGATCAAGACCCGTGGTGAAAGATTTTCCGGCGCCTGCGACGAGAACCACGCGAATTTTCTTGAGAGTCGCCAGGTGCTCCACGACGCGGGGGAGGTCCCTCCAGAAGGGCCAGCCCATGGCGTTGCGTTTTTCCGGGCGGTTCAGATAGAGGACGGCGTAGCCCTGGTCTTCAAACAGATCGATCTCGAAAAATGGAAACTGCATGAGTGTGCATCGCCCGCGCCGCCTGCCGGTCAACAGAAAGAATTGACCGTACCCGGCAGTACCCGATCCTTTCGCCATGGCCGGCGCAGAGCAACTCATGCAAATGAGCGACTTCGAACTCGCGGCGGAGCTGCGAAATTTGATGCTCGACGCATCCGACGGCGACGCGCGGGCTCAGGAGACCCTGGAGCAGCTCGTTCGTTCCTGCGACAATGCTGCGTGGCAGACGCGGCCTCGCTTTTGCTCGGCTGTGACGAGCGCCCTGATTCAGGCGGGCACGCACAGATCGATGCTCTTCGTGATGCGTTTTCTCCGCGAAATTCCCGCCAGCGTTCCTTTTGGCGCGGTCGAAATGATCGCGGCCCAGCTTCCGATCTACGGGGCCGGGCTTCTCCCTACGCTGCGAAGTCTGGCCCAGTCGCAGGAAGAGGCTTCGCGCGCGCTCGGAATTCAAACGTTATGCAACATGTATCTCGAACACCGGCTTCCCGAGGCTGACGAAGAGTTTCTGAGAGAACAGATTCAGGATTTTGAAGATGACCGCTTTGCCACAGGACACGTTGCGGAGATGGTCCGCGCGGAAATGAAGGCAAGGGCAGGAGAGGCCGACCGATTTCTGGAAGAACTGCAGATCGGTCTTTGACCGGGCGCGCCTTCGCGGCCCGGCACAGAATCGCTTAACGGTAAATTTCGCCCGTCATGTCGAAGAATACGGGCGTAACAAACCACGTGATGGGCGGAAAAAACCAGATTCCCGTTTCGCGCGTCGCGCTGACCACGCGCACCTTGCTGGCCCCCTGCTTGCGGGCTTCTTTTGTAAACTGATCGAGGGCTGCGTCCAGATTCACTTTGTAAATGGGAATGAGTCCGAACAAAAGATGCACGCCGATCACGGTGGTCTTCTGCATCATGCCGGCCGGAGCGTCGAGCGGCGCTGTACCGTTGTAATGCGTTGCGGATTCAGACATGGCTACCTGAGAAGTCAGGCAGGCTCCTGAAAGAGTTGAAAGGAACACAATGAGGGTAAGGGAAGCAATTTTGTTTAACACGTTGCGGACCTTGCGCGGCGAATGGCCCGAGGCAACCGAAAAATTAGGGCTGGATGATCGTCGTGAGATCTGCGGGCGACGTCGCTTTGAATCTTGACCTGGGTTCGGGCTGTTCGGCGATGTATCCCCATGCAGCCCAGACGGCTTCGGCGCCGAAATTCAGCGCGGCATTCATGTCTGCTGCCGTATCGCCCGTCATCCAGGCTCGGCCCGAAGCGCCGACTCTCTCCGCCGTCACTCGCATTGGAATCGGCGAGGGTTTGCTTTCTGGAAAGCTGTCCCCGCCAATGATCGCAGCAAAGCATTCGAGGATGCCGAGGCGGCGAAGAAGCTCGCGGGAAATGCGCTCTGGTTTGTTTGTGTAAACGATGAGTTTGCCCTTTTCGCACAGAGCGCGAACTGCTTCCGCAATGCCGGGATAAAGCGCTGTGTGGTCCGTTACGTGCGCGAGATAGTCTTCCTCGTACTGCGCGCGAATGCGTTTCAGATCGACTTCGTTCTGGATGATTTCCGGGAATGCAGCCTGCACCAGCGGATCCATTCCGCGATTGACGAGGCTTCGCGCTTCTTCGAGCGGCAGTTCTGCAAGGGATTTTGCGGAGCGGACCCGGTTGATCGACAGCGCCATATCCTGGCGGCTGTCTTCGAGGGTTCCGTCCAGGTCAAAAAACGCGATCAATTCTTTTGCTGAAGGTCTTCTACGCTTCCTCTGCCGTCTCCATGCTCCGTGACTTTTCGCTCACCGGAAATAGATGCCTTGAATGCAGTGAAAGCGCGGTCGTTGTGAGTGCGGACCTCGTGCGGGACGCCGGCGGGAATGAAAAGAATATCGCCGGCTTCCACCGTCACGGGGCCGTCATCGAAATGGAAGGTTGTAACGCCTTCTACGGCTCCCCGGATTTCATCGTAGTCGTGCGAATGCCTGCTGCGTTCGAACCAGGGGGGGATGGTCTGGAGATCGTAGACACGATATCCGAGTCCGTCCATTTCCTGTTTCACCAGCTCTTGCGTTGGTGTTTCTTTGCGCGGCCACTTAACCAGTTTGACTCCGGGGGGCATAGGAAACCTCAAAAATCGTACGGACGAACCGTGCTGCGCTTGTTGTCCTTGGTGCGCTTAACGGCATCTTCAATCAGACGATGCACTTTCTTATTCAGCTCATCGAGCGCGTCTGAGGCCACCATGCACCCAGCGTTCTTGATGATATTCTTTGCCTTGCTCGCAACGACAAGGCTCTCCATTGAAGTTTCCTCTTTGTTTTCCATACCGCGAGAGTTCTCCTTTGGGCAAGAGTGGATGCCGATTTGGAAGCATCAATTCAAAATCCCGCCCCCGGATAGAATTCCGTTTCACAAGGCAGGCGGGATTTCGACTCTGGTGCCATGCGTGTAGTCGTCACGGGCGGGGCGGGTTATATCGGTTCGCACACAGCCCTGGCTCTGGTCCTTGCCGGTCATGACGTAACGGTGCTCGACGACCTTTCGACCGGATACGCCATCAATGTTCAGCCGGGCGTGCGCCTCATCACCGGTCCCTATCAAGACTCCGCAGTTCTCGACCGGGCCTTCGATCCGGCGCCGGATGCGGTCTTTCATTTCGCTGCCCTGAAAGCGGCCGGCGAATCCATGCTTGAGCCGGAGAAATATTCGCAGGCGAACATTCGCGGAAGCCTGTGGCTGATGGAGCAGTGTTCCCGCCGGGGGGTGCAGAATTTCGTGTTCAGCTCAAGCGCTGCGGTCTACGGGGACCCCCGTTATCTGCCCATTGACGAGCTTCATCCGACAGAACCCATCAACTACTACGGCTATACAAAGAAGTGCATCGAGGACAACCTGTCCTGGTTTTCGCGCCTTCGCGGAATGCATTTTGCCGCTCTCCGCTATTTCAATGCGGCGGGTTACGACCGCGCCGGCCGAATCCGGGGAATTGAAAAGAAAACGCAGAACCTGCTGCCGCTTGTTATGGAGGTTGCCGCGGGCAGCCGTCCGAAGATCGACGTTTTTGGAAATGATTACGATACGCGGGATGGAAGCTGCATCCGCGACTACATTCACGCCGAAGATCTCGCGCTCGCGCACGTGCGCGCTCTGGAATACATTTCGAAAGAGAAAAAAGATGTGATCGTGAACCTGGGTTCCGAGCTGGGCATGACCGTTTTTGAGATGATTCGCATCGCAGAAGAAGTGAGCGGACGCAAGGTCCATTTTGATATCGCCGAACGGCGCGCAGGCGATCCGCCTTCGTTGATTGCAAGCTCGGCGCGAGCAAGAGAACTGCTTGGATGGAAAGCGCAGCATTCCGATGCGCGGACGATCATTGAAAGCATGTGGAATCTGTACAAAGGCAGATAGACCGGAAAGAGCTTTGAGTCACCGTTTGAGTCACTGTATGAGAAGTCGATTCGCCCGCCCCTGCGCGCTGCTCCTGTTTGTGCTTGTTGCGGCCTGCGGTCCAGGCGGACGGATTCATGAGGGCGACGATCTGCTCGCGCAGAACAAATTCGATGCGGCGCTCCTTGCCTACCAGCGCGCCTATCTGGGCAGCCCCGATCATCCACGCGCAAAAGAAGCTCTGGGCCGAATGCTCACTCTGCGCCGAGTTTCTTTCTACGCAGGCCTTGATCTCATGAAGTCCGCATACGACCAGAAACCGTCTCCGGCGCTCCGCCGCGACCTCGTGCTGCTTCATACGGAAGCAGGCGACCTGGAACGGGCGGAGTCGCTTCTGCATCCCGACCACATGGCTCTCGACGAATACATGACAGAGGCAGCGAGCGTCGAGCGCGCATTCGTAACGTGCATGCGAAAGCAGAACGAGGAAGGCTTTTACGCTCTTTCAAACCGTCCCGCCGATTCCGTGCAGACAAAGGAGTCGTTCCAGGTGCGCTGTTTGCTTTCGCCTGGATGGCGGCGCACGAAGCTCGACGATGCAAAGAAGATCTTCGCTGCGATTCAAACGCCGCGGACTCAGTGTGAACTCCTGACTCTGTTTCCGGAGCTTTCGGATCAAAAGTCTGCGGACTGCCGTGCGAAGTTTCCCGGTGTGATTGCCATCTATCGCGAGTCCATCAAAGGGATTGAGGCGGAGAAAGGACGCACGCCCAAACTGTTCGAGGATGAGCTCTTTATCCCGGGCGAACCGCCGCCGCAGCCGAAGGAAGAAGAGGCCGGACCGTTTGTGGCAACGCCGCCGAACGCGACTGCGCCGAACCCTGGAACTGCGCTTCCTCCGGCGCCCGCGCCCTAGATGTTCGGGTAACGGCGGTTATGCGAAACTCGTCTGGTAAATTTGCGAATGCATTGCGTCAGCCGATTTCCCGAAAGCAATTTCTCGCCCTCGCGGCAGCTTCCCTTTATCCCCTTGTTATAGAGCGGTATTGGATAGCGACCAATGAATACACTATTGAATTCAATACTCTGCCGGAGGAATTTGACGGCTTCCGCATTGCATTTCTTTCGGACATTCACCTTGGTCTTTTCATGCCCGGACGCTGGGTTGACGCCATAGTTAGCCGCGCGAACGCACTCGGCGTAGATGCAATCATCCTCGGCGGAGATTACGTGCACGCAAGAAACACAGCCAGCGAATTACTCGATGTGTGGCCGCGATTGAAACGACTTCATGCGCCCCACGGAGTATATGCGGTCAATGGCAATCACGATCACTGGGCAGATCACGAACTGTCCTTGCAGTTGCTTGAGGAGAGCGGTTTTTCTGTGCGCCACAAAGCAGCCACAATATCGAGAGGCACCGCTCGACTGGCCGTCGCGGGCGTCGGCGATTTGTGGGAAGATCAATTTCATCTGGATGAAACCATCGGTCACCTTCCTGAGTCCGTCTTTCGCATTGTTGTTGCGCACAATCCTGATTCGGTCGACTTACACCACTCGTCGCGGGTCGACCTTTTCCTGTCCGGGCACACGCATGGAGGGCAGGTGCGCATACCTTTTCTTAACTGGTCCCCCGTTCTTCCGGTAAAGAACAAAGACTATGATTGCGGTCTGAAGAAAAACGCGGCCGGAGAGAAGCTGTTCATTTCTAAAGGTTTAGGCTGGGCAATCATTCCGGTTCGCTTCTGCGCGAGACCCGAGATTGCAGTCATAACCTTGCGGAAGTCGGGCCCTGCGTCGCATAACACGCCGTAAACGTCAGGTGACCGGGAGTGCATTCTGCGCGTTGGCAAATAGAGGACCCCGAATGCCGGGATCCTCTGTCTAATAGTTACGGTTTGCCGTTGTCTGGACGGCAGCGTTCTCCGGCCGGATAGTCGGGATGATAGTGGTGTTTCTGCGGGCGCGTTACGCATGCCAGGCACTGTCCGCGTTCCCCTGCGGTTGCCGTGCCGGGCAGCCGTTCGCAGGTGCGCGACTCATGACCTGTGTTGTGGCTGAACGTAGCGACGGCACCTCCAACTAAGATGGCCGCCGAAACGGCCAGGGCAATTCAATTGATATAGCGCCTTGGCAGCAAAACACCAATGATCTGGTTCCGATAATTGCCTTTATGCGTCGTCCTGCAGTCTTTTTTGATTGCGCGGATTCACGTGAAATCCCAGTAATTTCCTGTATGGTCGTACATGCAACGGGTACTGCGGGTGACGATCTCAGACCGTATTTCTCTGAGGCTCAGATCGCCCAGGATTCCATTTTTGAGACCATGATCGATATTGGCCTGCCTCTGATAGGAACAGGGCTTGCGGCCGAAGCCGCGGCCCGGCTCGGAGAGGTAATACCCGGCGGTGATTCAGGAATGCCTAAGACGTTGTATTTCGTCGAGGGCGAACCAAGCAAAATCGTCACGATCAGTAACCAACCAGCTATTACTCGGTACGCGGCAAGCAATCTTCGGCAAGCGTACTTTCTCCAAGACCTGACCCGGAAACGGGCCGGTTCTATATGAATGATCCTCGGGGCTTAGCCCGGGGAGTGTTGGATTCAGCAAGTGCCACTTTGCTACAAGACTGGCTGAGGGTGCTTTCACCATGATGCGGTTGGATCATTGGCGCCGCTCGGGATGGGTGCCTGTCACGGAAATTGTCGGCGATATAGATAGAGCCTTGCAGGCCGGCCCAATCGAGGATATCTCACGGTGGGCCTACTGCACGGGGCGTAGTACCGAAAAGGCCAATGAATCGGCAGCAAGGGAAGCAAAGAAGCTCGGAAAAAATTTCATCCGTGCCGGCGCAGGCATTCTCGCCCTGACGATTGCCGGAAAGCGAATCGCCTTCGCGGACGAGGGGCCGACCCTGGCGTTGTTCGCACACTTGGATTTGCCTGAAGATGGCTTGGATTCGGTGCTTTGGAATCCAGCTAGCCTTTGGTTTTCGGCCGTGCGGGATCCAAATTACGCTGATAAGACGGTTCGCGAACTCGTCGGCCAGACTATCAAACGTGTCAGCTTGGTGCAGGTTCGGCCGCCCCTCCTGATACAGGAAACCTATCCGCGGATTGCGGCTCTTGAATTGGCATTCGACAAGACTCGTTTGTTCTTGGGTTTCTATCTCCGACTCTGGGCCGAAAATACTCTCCAGATCTTGCCGCCAGAGAAGGTTGAGCGGGGCCAAATCGTTGCAATAAATGAAATCCCTTTGACAAAGCCTTTCTACGTCCTCGATGGCGGCGTTCCTGGTCATCAAATGGTTGAAGTGTGGTTCTGAAATGAGTATGAATCCAATGATCCACCCGCTGCGCGATTTCGAAGCGCGTTGCCTGAATCCGGATGTAATCTTTTCGCTTATTTCTGAGAACAAGCGCGTCCCCTGGCGGGTAATCAGGTGATAGTGGGTGTTTCTGCGGGCGGTTTACACCAGGCAATGCACTGTCCGCGTTCCCCTGCGGTCCCTGCGGCAGGCAGCCGTTCGCACTGGGCTACGGTGCGCGCGACTCGTGACCGTTATTGTGACTGACTGAACCAATATCGAGCGGCGAATGCGGCGATCAAACAAATCCGGCGTTGCGAAAGCCGTAGAAGAGAAAGAGCGCAAGCAACACGGCCTGGATCCCCTTGTCGATCAGAACGGAGCGTTGAAAGGCTTCCGGCAGTGAGAGCGCTCGCATGGAGCGCCGCGTGGACAAGAGACTGAAGGGCGCCCAGATGACAAGAGCGGCCGCTGCAACCCAGAGTCCGAGAAGCGCCTGGTGGCGGTCCGCATAGCCGGAGGTAACATAGAGAATCAAACAGAGGACGACGATGATGCCGCCGAACTGAATCATGCGCTGCTGCATGAACTGGCCGCTCCAGCTCTCCATCTGATTCTGCGTGAGCTTGCGCATCTCGCGGTGCAGGGTCGCTTTTGCGACCGTGGCGCAGCCTACCGCCGCAAGCATGGGAGCCCAGACAATCCAATCGGCCATAAAGGCAGGAATTTTTAGGGGGCTGGGCTTGCAACCTGGATCGGTTGACAGGGCCGTCTTTGCGCCAAAACTGACGTTCGTGAGAAAACGATCTGTTCTGGTTCTGGAAAATGGCGCAAGTTTCCGGGGCTTCTCGTTCGGAGCAGAAACCGAATCGCTCGGCGAAGTCTGCTTCAACACATCTCTGACAGGATATCAAGAAATCCTGACAGATCCCTCTTATAAGAAGCAAATTGTTACGCTTACCTATCCGATGATCGGCAACTACGGCGTGGAATCTGCCGCCGAGCAGTCCGCGCGCATTCAGGCTAGCGGCCTGATCGTCAAAGAGTACGTCCGCATTCCCAGCAATTTCGCAAGCAAAGGCAATCTGTCCGACTACATGAAAGAGCAGGGAATCCCCGGCCTCGAAGGCATCGACACAAGGCGCCTCGTTCTCATGCTTCGCAATGAAGGCGCCATGCGCGGCGGGATCTTTCCGGCAGCGGAGTTTTCGAACGATCTCCTTGCGCGCGTGAAATCCATTCCCGTAATGAACGGCCTCGATCTCGCGCGCGAAGTGACGACGCCCAAACCCTACACCTTCGGCAATCATGCTCCCGGCAAGCTCAGCATAGCCGTGCTCGATTTTGGAGTGAAGACCGGAATCCTGCGCCTTCTCGACGAGAACGGATTCAACGTGACTGTGTTTCCCGCTCAGACCCGTTATGCGGAAATGAAGCAGCAGAACTTCGATTGTTATTTCCTTTCCAACGGCCCCGGAGATCCAGAGCCCCTGGACTACGCGATTGAGACGGCCCGCCAGATCATCGCAGACGGCAAACCGGTATTCGGAATCTGTCTCGGCCACCAGGTGCTCGGCCTTGCATCCGGCCGGCGCACGTACAAACTGAAGTTCGGTCATCGCGGCGGCAACCAGCCCGTCAAGAACCTCGAAAACGGCCGCGTGGAGATCACAGCGCAAAACCACGGTTTTGCGGTCGAAGAAGAAAAAGGAACGCCGGGCCTTGCTCTTTCGCGCGTGAACCTGAACGATCAGACGGTGGAAGGCTTCGGAGATTCGGCCCGCCGCATTCTCAGCGTCCAGTATCATCCGGAAGCCTGTCCCGGCCCGCACGATGCTGAGTATCTGTTTTCGAAATTCCGCGAAATGGTTCAGAAAGCCGGATGACGTTCCACCGCCTGACAGCCTCCTGTATGTTTCTGGTCGCAGCGTCTTTCGCTGCTGCCTGCAAGTCGCCGCCCAAGATCCAGGATCCGGCTCTCAAGCAGCCGGAAGCGCAGCAGAAACCCGGCCAGCCCGCGCCCGTCGCAGCCACTCCGGTTCCTGCGAAAGTCGAGCCGCCGAAACCCGGCGAGATCCTGAATCGTGTGCGGTACGTCGTCGGCGATGAATCCATCACAGAAATGGATCTGGAACAAATGCGGAAAAACCTGCTGCGCATGGGACGTCCGGTTCGAAACCTTCAGGAAGACGCAGTCAAAGAGTTGATCCGCCGGGCGATTGTAGAGAACGAGGCGAGAACTGAATCTGTTATTGTATCCGATCAGAAGATTGAAAATGAAGTGAACCGCGCGAAAGAAAACGTCGGCATCAAAGATGAGACAAGATTTCGCCAGGCGCTCGAAGCGGAAACTGGCATGCCCTACGCTCTCTGGGTCGAAAACCTCAGGTACGACCTGATGAAGCAGCAATTGATTCAGATTAAGATTTCAGTTCCGCCGCCGTCTGCGGATGAAATGAAGCGCTTTTACTACCAGAATGCGGCAAAGTCCGGCCTTGAAGTGCGCTACCGGGAAATCATTCTTCAGCCGCGCAACACAAGCATCGAAGAAGAGTCGCGCATTTCGAATCTTGCCCGTCAGATCGGCGAGCGAAGCCGCGGCAACGCCCAGGCATTCGGCGAACTTGCCAGAACAACGCCAGATAACGTCTCCCCTCTGAAGCTTTACGGCGGTCTGGCAGACTACACGTCGCTTGCCGAAGTTGCGTCCACAGACCGCGTCAGCGCAGGTATTCTCTCCGGCATGATGCCCGGACAGACATCCATTCCTTTCCGCGATGCGCGCGGGAGATACGTAGTTTTCTATATGGAAGACCGAAGACCGGTGTCTTACGAGAAGCTCGAAGACCGCATCCGCCAGAAGCTCTTCTACGAAAAAGCCGAACAGGCTTTCGAAGAGTGGATCGAGAAAAAGAAGAAAGAGATCGCAATTACGGAAATCAACTGATGGCCGGACAGATTCGGGCAGCCCTGCTTTATGCGAACGCAGATGCGGACGCGCAAATGCTCCAGCTGACTCTGGAGAAGATTCGCGCCTGGCTTCCGGACGCCCGCATTTACGGAAACGTCCCGGGCACAGAGCGTGTCGAAGGGCCGACTCTGTTCGCATGCGCCCGCCGAGCCTATGCGGAATTCGCAAAAACGGCGCCCGTTTCGCCCGACGACGGAATCGCTCTCTTCCACGGGCTTTGCCCCTTCCTTGATGCCGGCGTTGCGACGGACCTCTTGCGGGTGCATCTGGATTATTTTGCGCACTATTCGTATTGCGAAAACATTCCTTTCGGATTTCTGCCAGATCTAATTTCCGCAGAGCTCATCTCCGAGCTTCCGGAGCCCGGTCCGGCGGACATGCGCGACTTTATCTTCAAGAACATCGAGAAATACGATGCTGAGATTCTGTATCGCAGTCCGGATCTAAGACAATACCGTCTCGACTTTTCGTGCCAGTCACCGAGATCGCGTACTCTGGCTCAAAGGCTGCATACCTTTGCCCCCGATGTCCGTTATGCGGCATTGGAGCAGGTGATCAAAGATCATCCGGAAATTCTGCGTCCATTCCCTTCCTATTTCGAGCTTGATCTGACGACGAAATCGCCTGTGAAGTCCATGCTCGTGCCGCCGATTGAGTCCGAGGCCGAGCTGCCGCTGGCGCTCGCGCGAAAGCTGAACGACGAGATTGCCTCTTTCGGATGGAAGAAAGACGCGACCGTCTCGTTGGCCGGCCGGGGTGAGCCTCTTCTGCATCCGCATTTTGCGGAAATTCTGAGTCTCTTTTTAAAGAATGACTGCGTTCAAACCGTGTTTGTAGAGACCTACGGACATTCGATTTCGCAGGAGGCGGCGGCCTCGTGGAACGATCTGCCCGGGGCAGAGAAGCTCAGCTTGATTTTCCGCATATCAACGTTGAAGAAGGACCGTTATCGCCACCTCTACGGCGCCGATCTGTTTGATGCGGCGAACGCGTCGCTCAAGATGCTCGAAGAGATGCCGCGCCGGTTTTCCGTGTACGCGGAGATGCAGAAGATCAAAGAAGTGGAAGACGAAATAACCCCGTACTTTGACAGATTCGAAGGGTCTTCCATCAAAGTGATTCTGAATAAATACAATCGTTATATCGACCTGCTGCCGGAACGCCGCGTAACGGATCTGACGCCGCTGGAGCGCAGTTTCTGCTGGCACCTGGCACGTGATTTCTATCTTCTGCCCGACGGCAATGCGGCGTTCTGCAAGCAGGATCTGAGCGGCCGCGCGCCCCGCGTCGACTTTGCCGCGCACACAGTCCTCGAGACTCTGGAAAAAACTTCAGCAGCGCATGCGCAGTCCGTGCGCGGCGAGCATGACAGGATGCCCATGCCCTGTCTTCAGTGCGACGAATGGTACACGTTCAACGGATGAAATCCGCGGTTTACGTTCAGGCCAGAAGCTCATCCACAAGACTGCCGGGAAAAGTATTCGAAGGAATCCCGGACGCAGGCTCTCCCTCCATTCTCGAGCATGTCGTGCGGCGGATGCGTGCGGCGGAAGCGGGTCCCGTATTTGTGCTGATCCCCGCGGGAGACGAACTCGAACGTTATCTGGCGTTGAAGAACATTCCATTTATTACGGGACCCATGGACGATGTTCGCGAGCGCTATCGGGCTGCGGCGCGACAGCACGCTACAGAAATCATTGTGCGCGCGACTGCTGACAATCCCGCGCTCGATCCGCTCTGTGCTCGCAGATCCGTAGAGGAACTCATTTCCCGGCGTCTGGATCTGTTTTCGTTTTCCGGTATGCCCCTTGGCACTGGAGTCGAGGTTTTCACGGCGCAGGCCCTTCTCTCGGATACGATCGACGGGCCTGAATACCGGGAACATGTATCGCTCCACATCAAACACGTGCCGGACCGTTTTCGCATCGAGCATATCCCGTGGAGGGAGAATCTGCCTGCGGAGCTTCCCCGCGTAACCGTCGATACGCCGGAGGATCTCGATGTGGTCCGCGCTGTATTTCGCGCTCTGGGGCCGGATTTTTCTCTCCCGGATCTCATGGAACTCTTTGAATCAAATCCCGGTCTGTTCCAGGGAAACGCGCATGTAGTGCACAAAACGTTTCCCGCTCCAGGACAAAAGCATTGATTGCGATCGTTGCAGGCGTCGGTCCTGCATACGGAACGGGTCACGCCGAGCGGATGCGCGCCCTGAGAGACCTTCTTGCGGCAAAGCACGAAGTAGAACTCATTCTTTCAGAACAGCCGGACCGGGAACGCGAAAGAGCGGCCGCTGGCCGCGCGGACCTGGTCGTCCTCGACGCCAGGGACACAGATCCGAATTTCCACCCACGGATCCTCGCGCTCGACAATCGCTTCTCCGGGCGTTCCGATTCACGCGCAGCGTTCCACGACACCCTTCCGCATCCGGAGGCCGATCTGGATCAAGTCATGCGAAATTGCCTGATTCGGCCGGACCTCCTCGCGGCTGCGCGGCATCGGGGCGACATTAGGAAGCGCGGGGGACTCTTCGTGTATTCCGGAGAAGCGAGGCCGCCCCTGGTTGCGGTTTCGCCGGTCGTGCAGGCAGGCAGACAGCGGATTCCGGGGGCTGGCGGCAGCGAACGAATGGAACGCAGCGCGTTCGTTCAGTCTCTGTGCGAAAGCGCTGCGGCGGTTTCGTATTTTGGCATGACGGTGCTTGAGGCGATGTTTCTTGGCCTGCCGGCGGCCACCTACAGCATTGGCAGCAGCGTGCACGATTCTCTTTCGCTTTTTCTCGAAGAAAAGGCGGGCGTGCCATTCTATGGCGAAGGAAAGACCGTCGGCGCTGAAGTGTTTGATAGTTCTGCCCGCCTCAGGCCGACGGGCGAGGGTTATGCGGTCCTCATCAATTTGATAGAAGGAATGTTATGAGTTTTTTTTCACCCCGGAACATCTGGCTCGTCATCATGGTTGCAGCCATCGGCGTCTCCATGTACGTGCGCGAGGAACACAAAACCGCCGACATCGACGCCATGCGTTCGCGCCAGATTGGAATGATGGTGAAAATGCTTGCTTCGCAGGCAGTCGTTATTTCAAAGATGCCGTCTAACGTTACCGACTCGGTTAAGAAGCAGATCCGCGAGCAAATCG
>CAZUJO010000027.1:5911-17878 GCA_964619995.1 uncultured Leptospiraceae bacterium | reverse complement strand
GAGCGGCCCTCACGGGCCGCGTCTATTTTTGCACGGCCCCTTGTCGGGGCCGCAGCGCTCCTCTTTTGTTTCGCCGTTTCAGTTTCCGGCACATCGCCCACGCTCAGTCCGAATTTTCGCAGACTCCCTTCTCCGGGCACGGTCTTCTTAACCTTCGACGCGCACCCGTGCAAGGACACGCTCCTTCATAAGTGCGAAGACCTGCCTGCCATTGAAGGCGCCTGGAAACTGCTCGATACACTGAAAGCGCATAACGTCAAGTGTACGTTCTTTTTTACGGGCCAGTTCATTGAAAAGTACCCGGAGATGGTGCGGCGGGCAATCCGGGACGGCCACGAAATCGGGTCACACCTGAATTCGCATACGCATCCGCTGGAGTTTGAACAGAAGCGCGTGCAGTTTACGAAAGCCTGGTTTTTGAACGAGCTGCTCAGCGCCGACCGTGCGCTCGTGAAGACCGGCAACGGTCATGCCGTGAAGCTGTTTCGCATGCCGTACGGGCTTGCCTCTTACGCCACGATTCCCGGCGCGCGTGAGCGCATTCTGCAATGGGCGCACGAGGCTGGTTACATGCATGTGGACTGGAGTGTGGACACGCTGGACTGGGTTTCCCGCGAAGCCGGAAAGGGCGCATTTCTGCCGCCGTATCTTACGGCAAGACAGATGGAGGACCGCATTCTCGCCGCGCGCGGAGGCGCCATCGTTCTCAGTCACCTTACGCGTTACAGGCCGTTCGGCGAAGATTCCGTAAATGAAATGCTTCCGGATCTACTGAGCCGGCTGGAACGCGAACATCTTCGCACGGGCCGCATCAGCGACGTGCTTCGCGCGGCTTCACCGAAAGAGCTTGCCGTTTCGCGTGAGGATGCGGCGCGCGAAACAAAGCAGCCGCCGGCGAATCGATGCAACTACGCCTGGGACTTCAAGCGAGTGCATATCTGTATCATTGGCATTTCTGAAGACGACTGCAAGGGTCTTGAGGAATCGTTCCTTTCTCGCGAAACGGAGTGTCCCTGCACCCAGCCCGGCAAAAAGCACAGCATGCAGAACCTGGGCGAGCTGGTTCAGATTTCCTGTAAGTATTGAGCGAAGGGCCAGATCCGGCTAATCACGGATGATCAACCCGTCAACTTGATCGAGCGCATTTTTTACATCAAAGGTGGTGTTGTTGGCGATGATCACCGTCCCAACCCGGCTCGCCGGATAAATTCGCATCTCGGAATGAAAACCTCCGCCGCCGCCCTCTTTGTAGAAATAGGCAATCCTGTCTTGTTTTCGCCTGATGTGCCAGCCGAGCGACATCTCAATCAGCGAGCCATTGTTGTCTCTTTGCGGAGCGAAGAGAAGCTGTCTGCCCGTTGGCCCGAGGATCCGTGATTGTTCTGCGAGCATGTCGCGAAGGAACAGGGAAACGGCGCCGGCAGAGCTCACGAGTCCTCCAAAGGATGGTCCATTCAGGTAATGGTTCGTAAATCGTAACCAACCCTTTTCATAGCCCGCAATGAACTTGCGGTCGATGAAGAAAGGCTTTGCAATGTCCAGTAGAGACCATCTGGGGAGATAGCCGCACGCGTGTTTCGACGGATCTGCGATTGTAAACCCTGCTTTCTGCCCCGGGAGACCCAGAGGCAAGAGGATACGGCGTCCCACGTATTCCTCAAACCGCTCATTGCTGACGCGGGCCACAAGGCGACCGAGCAACCAGTACGAAATGTTTGAATAGGCGTATTTTTCTCCCGGACTGAATTCAAGTTTCGGATTTTGATCCAGCACCGATTTGAGCGCCTCCTCCTCATTGAAGCGATCCTGCTCGGAAGCCAGGTGAACCCATCGCAGGGGTATCGGGTCCGGTATCCCTGAAGTCTGAGCCAGCAGTTGTCGAATGGTAATCTTCTCTTTGTAAGGGATTTCGGGGAGGTATTTCTGAATGCTGTCATCGATGCCGATCTTTCCCTGCTCCACCAGCTGCAGCACCGCCACGGCGGTGAATGTTTTCGTCATCGAATAGAGCATCATCGATGTGGCATGGTCCAAAGGGCGGCCTGAATCTATGCAGGCTGCGCCTCCCGCGAACTCAAACAGAGGTCCTTCTGCAGTCGTAGCAGCGTATTGAATGCCCGGTGTCTTACTCTCCTTGAGTTGATTCTCCAGGAATTTCCGGGCAGCGTCCGGCCCCGCCGGGCTTTCCGAATCTGTTGCGGTCCGGCATTGTATGACCCCGAGAAACAATCCGACGCATGCCAGTTTCGACATCACTGCGAAATTCCTCCTGTTTGCCGCCATCGTTTCGAGCGCCCGTGACCTGGACGAAACACCGTGAGGCGCCGGGCCGCAGCAGAATGCCCGGCGGACCATTGCCGCGTAAAGACAATTTGATTCTGCTGCATGATTTAGAACGATGCCTGCGCTGCAAAGTTCGCCGTCCAGTGCGTGGACATCTGCGGACCATTCAGATGCTGCCGCACAGGTCTTCCAAACTCAGCAAGAAAGCGCATGCCTGAAAGCGGACCGCCTGTGATTACGAAATTCGCGCCGGCAAGCACGTCTGTGCGATGTCCTCCCTGAAGCCGCGGGTCGTTTCCCGGATCCATCATCGGGTCAAGCGAAGGATCCTGTCCTGAAACGTTGTCCCACTTCTGCTGCAATCCTCGCGCAGACATGCTGAACCAGTCTGCGAACCGCCAGGAGATCCATGCCGTGCCGCTGTGCCGATTGCCCGCACGATAGTTGTTATCGTTCTTTCCGTAGCGAAATGTGCCGTCGTACTGCGCTCCAAAACCGAGCGCGCCGATTCGGTCCGTGTATGCTGCCTGCGCAAGAAACGAGGGCGTGCCGGCGCCGGGCTGCATCGCATAAGCAACCTGCGATTTTCCCATTTGCGGCATCCAGTCCTTCTCATCAATCGAACCGGTCGGAAGGGTAATGCCCGTGCCCAGGAAGAACGCATGATCTCCGCGCGACCATGCGCGAAACGTAGCGGTCAGACTCACGTCGCCCACGCCCTTCGCAGACATATTCGCAGTTTCGAAGTTGTTTGCGATCATCTTCATGCGGTTTACAACATACGGGACCATCACCATCAGCATTGTGTCATTCGAGTACTGATACATGGCCGAGATCATATGCATTTCCATGGACATGCGCGTGCCGACGCTCATATAGCGGAATTGATTCTGCTCGATGCGGGCTGCGGGAAGGAGAGGAGACGGAGGAGCGAGCCCGGTCATCGGCATTTGAACCCGCGGATCCTGGTAAATGCCGTAGAGCACCTGCAGAGGAAGGACTCCGTGACTTCCGTCCTGAAGTCCGCGCATATCCATGACCATGGAACGATAGTCGACGATCCACGCGCCGGGATGATGCATATGTGCGCCCATCACTCCGGCGGGAGGCAGCATGTCGGCCACATTGTGATTGTGACCCGCGTGCATCGAATGATCGCCTGACGTAGAATTGTGTCCCATATGCTGGCTGTGGTCCATGGCTGCACCCTGGGTCTCTACAGTGAAAATGACTTCTGCTGTTTCCCCGTTTTCAAACTGAAGCGTGATGGGAAATGGTTCTCCTTCTTTGATCTCGTGGTTCAGTCCGATGATCATCAGATGGTATCCATCCGGATTGAGAGAGAGGCTGCTTTTCTCCGGAATCGGAAATGAATCCACACGACGCATTTTCATCACGCCGTCTTCGTTTGTGTGCGTGTGCAATTCGGTGGCGCTGGCTCCGCTGGAAAACGCCGTTACGATCCTGCGCGGCCGGTCTGTGTTGTTCTTGATCTCGAGGAAGCCGGCTGCCATGGACGCGCCCGGCGCAACCTGGATGCGCGGGTTTTCGAATTGAAACCCGTCGAGAGCGAGAAGCGGAAAGGGCAGGACAAAGAATACGAGAATAAGTTTCTTCATGGTTGTTTCCTGATTTCTTGCCGGATCGCTGCCGCAATGTCCGCGGCCGGCGTCCGGTGCTTGATGAGCCGGGAGAGTCGTCCTTCGCGGTCTACGATGTAGGTGACGGAGGAATGATCGACGGAGTAGCCCATAGCGCTGTCGCTTTCGGCTTTGTGAAAATACACACGATACTGATGCGCCACGGCGTGTATCTGACTGAGCGATCCGGTTGCTCCGTGAAATTGCGGACCGAATGCGCTTGCGTAATGCGAAACGACCGAAGGCCGGTCCCGTTCCGGGTCGACGGTCAGAAACACAACGGATACCTGCGACCGCTCCGATTCGGAGAGCTGTCCCAGCGCAGAACGAATCACGGAAAGAGAAACCGGACAGACGCTCGGGCACGACGTGTAGCCGAAGTACAGCACCACGATTTTCCCCCGAAAGTCGCTTAACGCGATCGGCCCGTTTGCGGACTGAAGCACGAAATCTCCGCCGGGAGGCAGGGACTGGCCGTGCGCCGGTCTCAGCGCGAAGAAAAGAACGATAAGGAGCCGGCGGAATATCGCCGGCCCTGAGATTTTCGCGCGCATGGCTACATCATGCTCGAATAGATCGTGTTACCGATCTTAAACGACTTCAGAACGATTCCATTCTGAGAGAAGCCGACGCGGCCGCTCGTGCCCGGATTCATAACGGGGATGTTCATCATCTGCATGAGTTTCACATCCGACATTTGATCGCGTTCGCTCGACGCTACCTGGTCACACGACCTGGACCAGACCGCGATCATGTTGCCGAATCCCGTGTAAGAACCGGAGCTGCTGGTTCCGCGGTTGAAATCGATGCAGTAAGTGTAGGTCGTGCCGGCGGCTAGAGTCGTCGTATCCGTGCAGGTTGACGTGTTGTTCAGAGCACCCGTTCCGCTGTGGCGCACCTGGGTGGAACAGCTGGACCCGGCCACAATGCGAACCGTTGGATTGGTGGTGGATGTGCCCGGGAATGTTCCCGTTCCGTACGTCATAATATCGAGCGTGCCGCTGGCGCCGGTCACCGTGAACGTCACCTCAATGTTTGTGCCGTATCCAGCAAACGCAGAGTCCGTGACGACTTTGCTCGAGTCAGACGTCTGCGTGACTCCGTCCGACGTAAATCCGAGGCGGCTCCAGCCGGCTGTGTCGCAGCCGCTGACATTGTAAAGGGTCCGCGTGCCTCCGTTGAACAGTGCGTTGTTTACGGCCGTGTCCGTGTAGCTTGCGCAGGATGAACCCGCAAGGGCGAGCGCTGCAATCAGCAGGTTATTTCCATCGTCCGAAGCGGCGCTGGACAGAATGCCATTGCAGTGAATTGAAAGAATGAACGCCGGCGCGAGCAGGGCGCGCCTGATATATAATAAAAACATAGTTTCCTCCGGTTAGATCAGATCGTTGAAACGAACTGAAGAACGGGAGGGCCGCGGGCGAGGTGAGCGGAGTGCGGAGATTGGACCGGGCTGTTGTGAGTCCGGCCAGCAATGCGAATATGGACAAAATCCGCGTGAATCGAGGCGCGCGAAAGCGCCGGAACCGCTCTGTGGTCGGGGGCCTGAAAATGGCCTGTTTCTTTGAGGATGCGTCCCTGTTTTTGCAGCAGAGGTCCGGAACAAACAATCTCTTCGCGCGAAGATTCGTTCAGATGACGCACGGCCTGAACGGCGGGGACCGCAGCGAGGAAAAACAATCCGGCTGCGCAAGCCAGGCCCGTTATACGGCGAAGAACCACACCACGAATCTTTTTTAAGTTCTCATCCGGTCAAGCGAAGGGTGGTCGGGGGGTCTGAATCAGGGGCATGATCATTGTCATACGAGAATTGATCTGAATCAATGAATGCCGGGGCGAATTGTATATTCTATTGATCTATATAAAGAGGACAGGCGGATATCCGAAGTCCCATTCGTGTTGAAAAAAACGCGGCCTT
Source organism: uncultured Leptospiraceae bacterium (assembly GCA_964619995.1). Taxonomy (GTDB): domain Bacteria; phylum Spirochaetota; class Leptospiria; order Leptospirales; family Leptonemataceae; genus JAEUSB01. The sequence goes on along the minus strand of CAZUJO010000027.1, from coordinate 12,037 downwards.
ACGGCCGCGCAAGTGAATGCAGAGACAGAAAATGATTTCTCGTGCGGACGATCGAAAACCGTGAGCGCCTGCGTATTCTATCCGTTCGGGCAATAAGCGGGCCGGCTCCGATGGGGGTTCTGCTGTGGTGGAGTGTGCGGGTTATGACAGGGGAGGGCCGCGAATCTGATCCGGAGACTGCGGCCGCGCATGCGCGGGAGCAAGATCCGCGCAGGGCAGCGATGTCTCAACAAGTCTCTCTTGCAGCGAAGAGCCGGGCGGAAAGAGAATATTTGCAGGTGAATGATTGCTGACGGTCGGGCGAGAATCGTTCTCAAAGAGAGGAAATGACGAAATTGTTTTTCCGCAAATCCTCTCGGGCAGCGAGCGGCGCGATGGGCTGGACACGAAGGCGCCGGCAAGGAAACATGCCAGTGTCATGAGGCCGGCCGTTCGCGCTATGAACAACATTCGCGTATCATGGCTGCGTATTATTCTGAGTCAACTGTTATTCTTGCCGGTTCTGTCCGCATGCTATCGTGCGAATTACGCGCCGCTCGCTGTTCCGATGCCGCTTGACGGCATCGCATTACAGTCCGTAAACGGCGGCGGCGTTTCAACCGAAGGAATTCTGCTCGTGTTCACCGGCTACACACGCTGTCCGGATATCTGTCCCGCCACTCTTTCAAAAGTAGCGAAGGTGCGCGCGCTTTTGCCGCAGAGTTCGGCAAGGTTTCTCTTCTTGAGCGTAGATCCGGAGCATGATGACGCCGCCTCCCTGCGCGCATATGTGAAAAAGTTTGGCGGCGGAATTGAAGCCCTGGATCCGTCTCCGGCCTCCTCGCGAAAGTTCCTGGAGCTCGCCGGCGTATTCAAGGCGCACGATGCGGAGACCGGTTTGATTCTGCACGGTACCTCGGTCCTCTGGGTTCAGAAGGGGCAGATCCTTCGCAAAGTGCCGGTGGATTTTTCCGTGCGTGAACTGGCTGAGGATATTGAGAACGCGGAGCGCGGTCGACAGTGAGCATTTTTCAGAAAACAAAAAATCGGGGAGAGAGTTTATGACGAGAAAGGAGATGCTGCTTGTTTCGGGTGCGGCGATTGCTGCATACAAAACGAGCGGGCTATTTGCAGAAACAAAGGATCAGAAGGGAACAGGGAATCCGCACCTGGACCTGTCCCTTGCGGCATCGGCATGCGTGGTGAATGGGGAGCGTTGCATCGACCACTGCCTGGATTTACTGCGCAACGGTGACGAGACCATGCATCCGTGTTCCAAGGCTGCCCATGACATGACTGCGATCTGCCGGGCGATGGTCACGCTTGCCGCAAGCAAATCGCCGATGCTCAAGAAGTATATGGCAATCTGCAAAGAGGCATGCGAAACATGCGCGGCCGCGTGCGAGAAGCATACCATGCATGAGCCCTGCAAGAGATGCGCAGAGAGCTGCCGCGCCTGCATTGCCGCTATGAAGGCTGTGGCCTGAGTTAAAAGGGACGAAAAGGACCCGGGTAAGATGCCCGGGTCAGTTCAAAAAAGAGAGGCGCAAAAGGTCGACCCGAGGAACTTCTGCCTATGCGCATTGATGCGTCGTACATCGGCTTTGACAGCCTTGAGGCGTTCACAAGGTTTATTTCGGAACAGGGCCTCATTGGCGGCTTTCAGCTTGCCGAGCCGGTAAAAGACAAAGCCGGCAACATTCTCATCAAAGAGAAAATCTACGTCAAAGAAAGCGCCATCAAAAGGCTTGAGTCCATGGACGGGAATTTTGATCCAGACTTTCGCATCGCTGTAGATGAAGAAATCATCAAGAAGCTTCGCGCGGGACTGGGCAAAAAGATTGTGGCCTGTCTCGATGAAACAGAAGCCCACTTCGTGCGCCATTTGTTCGAGAGCAGCCGCGTCAACTACCAGGCTTACATCCAGAACGCGTTTGCGACCAATATGCTCGTGCTCACCTTCTACAAGCAGCTGCACGACAACGCCGATTTCTTCCGTCATGCGGCGAAACTGGGCCTGCTTGCGCTTGGAGTAATCGTTCAGAGGTCGTTCGGAATTCCGCGGCTGCACCGTTATGCGTTCTTGTCCGGATTCATGGCAGAGGTTCCGCTTGCAGCCACTGGAGAGTGGCAGGGATCGATTCCTGACGGAAGACGCCAGGAATGCGCAGAGGCCGCGTCCAAACTTGCGTCCCGGCTGAATATGCCCGCTGAGATCGTCGAATCTCTGAAGAAGTACCCGATCAACCTCGATCGCCCGGCCCTTCAGGAATCGCCCATTCCGATCATAGATCCATCGGCCGCGGCTGCTGAACCGGAGGGAGAGCCCGAGCCCGGTCGTCCGGCGGATCCGGCTTCCACCGAAGCGCTCACGGGTGTTTTGCGGCTTGCGATGTTCATTCACGAGGCCTCGAAGGAGATCGTGGATCCAGCCGAGCGCGCGGAGAAAATTGTGCCTATGGTCGCGTACAACGGCGCTCGCGGCTACTTTCACAAAGAGCTGGTGGAACTTATCATTGAGCGTTTCCGGGAATATGAGTCGATCGCGCGTCGCATGATGAAGATCGCGAAAGTGGAAGCGGGCTGTCTGCATCCGCCATCGGCCTGGGCGTATCCGAAGCCTCGCGCAGCTCAAGTGCTCTGCCGTCATTTCAAAACAGGATGCCCCAGGCTGGAATCAGGCTGGGACATCCACGTCGTTTCGCCGCAGGAAGCATACGGCTGGCTGGGAATTCCACTCGATGCGGGAAGCTATCCTAAGTGTTCGCTTGAGCAAGAGCTTCCGGACGCCGACTAACGTTGAGCGCGGTCACAATTCCCGCCAGGTGACTCAGCATCGCCAGAGGCACCATAAACAGCGGCAGAAATGAAATCGGAAACTGAGCGATGACTGCCGTCGTCACAGATTCTGTTCCTCTATAGAAAGGGAAGGGGGCGGACGTCAGTCCCGTAAACACCGTAAAACCGAGAACCGCAATGCCTGCGGCATTCCATGCGATGATTCCGCGCGAAGAGACTCGGCCCGATCTTACAAGATAGTACATTACCGGAGCGGTCAGAGGCACCCAGATATCGAAATTCCTTCCGGCCGGCGTCATCGCCATCGGCAAGAGCGACGCATGCGCGAGAAGCGCAATGAGAGTCTCCGGCAGAATCCGCCAGACCTGGAATAACATGATGCGATCTGCCCCGATGCGTTCGAGCACGGCGCGTCCGGCGCCGCGCAGAGTCAGCGAAGCGAAGAGAATGAGCGTGGCAAGCGCCGCAAGCGGGAAGCGCGGAGGAAGCGTGAAGGTTGCGTAGACTCCTGCCACGCTCAAAGCCGTGTGGAGCGCATACACAAGACCGAATGCCGCGGATAGGCGAATGAGCCAGGACTTCTCCGCGGTGGACCGGGAATTCTTCCAGAGCGTCCTGAGCACGAAAGCTGCAAGGCCGCTGCAGGAAAGGGTCATGAATATCTCAACGGAAAGCGGGACTGTTTGATTTTGCATAGATCAAGTCTACGCGAACAGAACAGTTCTGTCTATGTGCCGCGTGTCACGGTTGCTCGTTTGACCCGTGACGGGTGTCACGGTTTTTCATTTCAAGCAGGATCAGGGTGAGCCTTTGAAACTTATCGCGGACCGGTGGACCTTTTTCCCTGTCCACGGTCTTTGTGTACAGGTTGACCAGGTGATTTCGCAGCGTGCCGTCCGCGATTCCCAGGAAAAACCCAATCTGGCGCCGCGTGTATCCTTCCATGATCAACTCACAGATGCGCTCTTCCTGCTTTGTAAGACCGAATTGCGAAAGATCGGATTTGCGCGCGGCGGGCGCCTGAGGCCTGAGCCGGTCTGCGCCAATGAGCGCCGCCATGCCTGCCGCGGCGGACACAAGGATGATTTTCCATCGCATATCGGGAACGGCCGCAGAAAGAACAAGCCCCGTCGAGAGAGCGAGCGCCGTGCTTGCGAGAACTTCAGCGCTGCGCTGCAGCAGACCTGAAGGAATTTCGCGGCGAAGAGAGGATGAGATCAGGACGCTTGCGATCGTTTCGAAAATCATTCCGACGGGGTAGACGCTGGCCCCGGCGAGAGCGGGGAAATTCCCGGCAAAACCCATCCACCAGAAAAGGACGAGCCAGGGAGCGGGTCTTGCGGCCAGCCGCTCAACCGGTTTTGAGATCCAGTAGACCGAGGACAGGGCAGACACGGCGAACAGGCCCCCCACGAGGACGCGGGCCTTCATAGCCAGCACGGGAAAATACCCCCAATCGTGCCGGACCCAGGATTCTACGAGCACGGGCTGTCCTGAGAAGTAGTCGAACTGTATGGCGCCGATGAGCAGCACTGCTCCGCCTGCAAGAATGCGCGTCATGGCGCTGTCGAAATTCCTTCCGGAGAGAATTCGACAGAGAACGGCGAGCACGGGCGCGGCGAGAAAGGCGAAGTGCCGGAAGATGTGGAACATCGCATACGCGCTGGTTTGCGATTCACTTTCCAGGACTGCGTACAGCGAGAGATTTCCTCCGATCAACAGGATGGTCAGAACGCGGAATCCGCGGGCAAATAGATCCTTCTGCGAAAAAGCAGAGAGAAATGCTGCGGCATTGGCGAGCGCTGCGACGAGAGGAAGATACGGCCAGAGAGAACTCACGGAGACCTCCGTGCCTGGACGTGTCTCTCTTCGCGCACCGGTGCGTTCGCAATCTCTTTAAAGCTCAGGTCCGGAGGGAGGGTTCGTTCCGCCTCACGGTTGCGAAAGAAATAAATCATACGCACGAGTCCTTCCTCTCCGTCGAGCATCGGCCGGTCGAGCGGGATTGTGATGTCGGCAGAAATGCTGCCCCGGTAGTCGGGACGAAGCACCTTTTCCTCATAGAATTTTTTGTAAATCCCGGAAGGAGCCCCGGCGTCCTTGAAGTCCCCGGTCTTTCGGCCGAACGTGCGCCTTCCGATCCGCCGGCCCCCGGCTTCCACATCAAAGTCAATCCCGCGAAAGAGATCACCGGTGGGAAAACTGTGAGGAATGCCGTGTAACGTTAAATGAACGAGAATGAGATCGCTCTTGAGACGGCGCGCTGAAATTGTGACCTTCTTTTCAATCCACCCGGGTGTATGAGGCCCGTAGACCTTATGGTCGGCCGGTGAACCGTGACATTCGTTGCACGTGATCGCAAGCGATACAGGCGAAGCGCGCCATTCATGATAGGTATCCTGCATGGGAGCGGGGCCATAGGCGATCACGCGATCTTTATCAAAGTAGGGGAAATTGAACTGATGGCATCCGGCGCAGAACTCCGAACTCTTCAGATATGCTGAGTATTTCATGGGATGATAGGGCTCGCCCTTTTCGGCGCCTGATTTCGAAGCCGTGTAGATGAAACCATCGCGGATATGGCAGGCAGCACAGTTGATACCTTCGGCGCGGAGCGCCTTTTTCTGCGGAGGATCCGGGGCCGCAGGATCCACGATTCCGACCTGCGTCTTCAGGCCGGGCATCGCCTGTTCTTCGAGCGGCGCATGGCATCGCACGCACCAGACGGCAGGCTCAATGCGAAATGAATCCTGAAAAAGGGCGTTCGTGAATGCCTGTCCATGCACGGAACTCTTCCAGTCCGCATGATCGTTCGGGTGGCAGGCTGCGCATTCAGCGGCGCTTAGAGAATTTATGCCGCGCGGCAGTTCGCCCGTGCGAACGGTGCTCGCCCCCTGGTCAAACGCCAGGGGTTCGCGGCAGGCGCTGAAAAAGAAAGCCCACGCAAGGATGCACAGGCTGAACCTCACGTTAGTTGTCCTTGCGAATGTTCAAAGCGCGCACTGCCTCGGCGCAGAGATCCGACGCCGGCAAAGATGACGGCGCCGCGAGCTCGATGCGCACGTCAGGGTTGTCCTTGTGGATGTCGGACGGCGGGATTGAGACGATGAAATCTCCGCTCCCTTCCGAAAAGCAGGTCGCTTCCATCAGGGCGCTTTCGCCTCCGCGTCCCATGATCGCACGGTATTGAATCTTGAATTCTCCCTTTGGCTGATACCAGCTTTCGACTGCAACGGGTCCAGTGCCCACATAGGTGCCTGGCGCGAAGCGTCCGTTAAAGCCCTGACCCTCCACCGTAATGTTCGGGCTTTTTTTCAGCAGGTCGAACATCATCTACCACTGCTGGAG
>CAZUJO010000027.1:4346-5901 GCA_964619995.1 uncultured Leptospiraceae bacterium | reverse complement strand
GCCGTGGGTTCCTGTCTCGTTCCGAACTTCAGGCCAATCAACATCGCTGCCCGCGCGAAATCATTGTCTTTCTCTATTTTCTGCCAGTCCTGGGGAATGGACGCAATGAAGCTGTCGAGGCCCGGACCTCCCTGGGCGAGATAGGGAGGAATGGCCGAGGGCACTACCTTGAATTTTCCGGCCGTGGTCGTTATCACGAACGCGATTCCGTTTCGCGACGGCTCCGCAGACACGGTCTGGATCCGGATGTCGTTCGATGCGCCTTCTTCTGGTTTGGCGTTCTCGTCGGACTTCTGCTCCGGAAGTATCTTCGCGCGGAGGAAGACTCCTTCGAGCGGTTTGATTTCGATTTTCCATTCTGCCTTCTGAGTTCCCGCTGCATCGGGAAGCGCGGGATCAATGGAGTAGTCAACGCCTTCGAGCGCAGCCGCGGCGATTCGCTCCTGGATGTACGGCATCACGCCGAGACGGCGAAAATCCTGGGCCAGAGCCTGCCAGTTGTTTGCGCGGTACGGAAAGCCTTCAATGATGTTTGGAACTCCGGCTGCCGCATAACGTTCATCTTTTGATGCGATTTCCTTCAAGGATTTGCGCAGAGCTGTCTGAAGAGAGGCTGTTTTCTTCTTCGCAGACTCGCTGTCTCCGGCCGAGAGGGCCGAATACTTCTGCTTCATGGAGTTCAGTCGTTCATCCTTCAAAGCGTCCGGATGATCAAGCGCGTCCGCAACGAGCGTCAGCTCCTGCATGCGGGCCATGCGTTCATCCTCGCCCTGGATCGACATAAGCATGGCGCTGATCATGCGCGCGTCTGTTTCATCCGGCACGGGCCGCGAAGGATTCAAAAAATAGTCGCGCGTGTCTCGCAGCCGCTTCGCTCCGCCCTCAAGGGCGCGGCTCAAATCCATGCTGATGACGCGAAGTCCGTCGGCTGGAATTGAATCGTCGACTGCGATTCCTTCGTGCTCAATGTAGCCGATTCCATCTTCGCATTTGAGCGCAGAAGGACATTGAACCTGAATGAAGGAGGCGGCAGCGAGCTCCATGACGCCCAGAGCCTGAACGTTGTCGCGGTCCGAAATCCGGCCGAGGGGCTTATCGGCCTTCTTTGGGTCCGGGAATACAGAGAGAGTGTCGTCTGCTTTCAGAAAAATCAGGACGCGAGGAGAATCAAACTTGCGAAACTCGCCCTTCTTGCATGAAAGAATTGCGGAAAGAACGATGAGGCTGAGCGATGCGGCGCGAAAGTTCATGATCCTCTTTGACAGCCGCAACGGACTGCGTCAAGCCATCTCTCCGCAGGGGCGGCAAAGACGTGTTCAGAACCTCAATGGTTAATTCCTCTCAACATTCAAGGTTTACAGCCAGTCGGCTTTCTTCAGGCGGATGTAGAGGTACGTCACGGAGGTGATCATAACCCCCATCAAAGTTGGATAGCCGTAGTGCCATTCGAGCTCGGGCATGAAGCGGAAATTCATGCCGTAGACGCCGGCGATGGCCGTCAGCACGGCCAGGATCGCCGCCCAGGCGGCGAGCTGGCGCGTGATCATGCCCTGGC
>CAZUJO010000027.1:2250-4336 GCA_964619995.1 uncultured Leptospiraceae bacterium | reverse complement strand
GTTGGATAGCCGTAGTGCCATTCGAGCTCCGGCATGTACTTGAAGTTCATGCCGTAGAAACTTGCGATCATCGTGGGTACGCCCAGCAGTCCCGCCCATCCCGCGAGCTTCTTTACCACGTCGTTCTGTTTGACTGTGACGAGCGAGAGGTTCACCTGGAAGGCAGTGTTCAGCATTTCCCGCAATGTCTCCATGGCTTCGTTGATTCGGACGACATGGTCGTGAACGTCGCGGAAGTAAGGCTGGATTTCAGCCGTGATCAAAGGGGTCGTCACACGCGTGAGGTTATTGCAAACTTCGAGAAGCGGCACGGTGGCTTTTCTCAAACCCATGATTTCGCGCTTCAGGTCGTAAATGCGTTCGGTGGTTTCTGCGCGATAGGCGCCCTTGAAGATACTCTCTTCGAGTGCGACCAGTTCGTCTTCGAACTCTTCGACGATCGGCAGGTAGTTGTCCACGACGAAGTCCATGACTGCGTACAGAGGGAAGCCCGGACCGCGGCAGAGGTGCTCGGGTGTTTTTTCGCAGCGCTCGCGCACGACCGTGTAAGGCAGTGAGGCCCCGTGGCGGACCGTAACAATGTAGCCGTATCCGATGAAGATATGCGTCTCACCGAAATCCACTTTGTCCTGATTTTTCTGCGCCGTGTGCAGAACGACGAACAGGCTCTCGCCGTACGCCTCGATTTTAGGCCGTTGGTGCGCATTGTGAGCATCTTCGACCGCAAGATCGTGGAGGCCGAAGGCCTTCTGAACCTGCCGCATCTGTTCTTCATCCGGCTCATACAGACCGAGCCAGATAAAAGAGTCCTGCTGCCCGCGGTGCTCCTGGATTTCGCTGATGTCGATGTTCTTTACGGGATGTCCCGCGGAATACAGCACGCAGTTGACGACCATGATCATGCTATGGCGTCGGATTCGAAAAATGCAATCCGAAAAATGACATTACAGCTTGCATTGTGAAACCTTCCGCGGCTCTTGCACCCGTGGGCGCTTTTGACGCCATCATTGTAAATCCGCGCGAAACGCGCCTGCTCGTTGTTGCGCCTGATCCTCAGGAGGCGTCGACCGTCGCCGCTTTGCTGAAAGTCCTTTCCTATAACGTAGCCGAGGCGGACTCCTTCGAGGCGGCCCTGTCGCGCGCCTCTGAATTTGCTCCCCATTTGATTTTGCTCGAGCCGGATCTGCGCGGCCGAAGCGGAATCGAGCTTCTCGAAACCGTAAAGAAGACTTCGCCGGATACTGGCGTAATCTTCATGGCTCAGAATGCCAGGCCAGAGACGATCCTTCACGCTTTTTTCGAGGGGGCGTCCGGGTTCCTGTCCAAACCGCTCTTCGTGACTGAGGTGGATCTGCGCATTCGCAGCGTGCTCAAGAAGATCGCCTATCGTAAGCAAATGCAGAATGCCGCCGCTCAACTCGAAGCCGAAAAGCAGCTTCTCCTGCGCTACTTTTCCGCGGAGGTGGCGGAGAAATTGCTCTCCGGCGAAATGACCGCAGACCTGAAAGGGGCCCGCGCAAACGTGAGCATGTTCTTTTTGAGTCTTCGCAACTCATCATCGATTGCTCACTCCATGAGCGCCGCAGATTTTGCCTCGTTCCTGAGCCAGATTTTCGTGGACGTACTGGATCTCGTCTATTCGCACAACGGTTCCGTGAACAAACTCACCGGCGCGGGAATTCTCGCCACATTCGGTCTTCCGGTAGCATCGCCTGACGATGCCCGCAACTGCGTCGAGTGCGCCCGTTCGCTCAAAGAACATTTTCAGCTCATGAATGAAACCGGGGCCTGGGCCCGGCAGGTGGATTTCGGGATCGGCATTGCCACGGGTCCCGTTTTTGCGGGCAACATCGGTTCGTACCGGAAAATGGAATACACCGTAATCGGCGATCCGGCCAATCTCGCGGCGCGCCTGGACCAGCTGAGCCGGAATCTGGGTCTCCCGATTCTTTCAGACGGAGAGACTGTGCGTCAGTCGGCGGTGGCGGACGCCGTGCGCATCGAAGAGAGTCATGTGCGTGGAAAGAAGCAGGATGTGGAGATCTACCGGCTGTGAATGATCTGCACCACCGTATGCGTATGCCGC
>CAZUJO010000027.1:0-2240 GCA_964619995.1 uncultured Leptospiraceae bacterium | reverse complement strand
GCCGCAGCCGCGCATTCTCATTGTTGAGGATGATCCGGATCAGCTGGCTCTTCTCGAACGTTATTTGACATTCATGCGTTATCAGGTCTGGACTGCGGACACAGGGGAGAAAGCGCGGCACTGGTTGAGTCTTCATCGCGCGGATCTAGTGCTTCTGGATGTAGGCCTTCCTGACATCGACGGCCTTCTGCTTCTGAGCGAAATCCGCGAAAAGGAGCCCGACCAGGCCGTGATGATTCTGTCCGCCGAGAAGCGGCCGGAGTTGATTGTCGAAGCGCTCTTCGAAGGCGCGGAGGAATTTCTACAAAAGCCCTTCTCCTTGATTGAGCTTTCAACGCGCATGCAGAACATTCTCGAAATGGTTTCGTTCCGCCAGCGATCCGAGGAACTTGTGGCGAAGCTTGAGCGCGAAAAGGCTCTCCTGTCCCGTTACTTTTCGCAGGAAGTCGTTGAGGCAATTCTCAAGCAGGGTCCGGCCGCGCAGGGCGGCGATTACATTCAAACGACCGTGCTCGTATACGACCTTCGCAACTCAACGGGCATGGCGGAGGAACTCGGCCCCGAGCGGTTTGCGGAGCTTCTGAACATGATTACCGTGGATCTTATGGATCTGGTTTTCTCCAACAAAGGATCGATCAGCAAGCTGACCGGAGACGGAATGATCGTCACGTTTGGAACGCAGGGTCTCGCTGCTGATGTTGAGAATGCAGTGCGCTGTGCGGTGGCCATGCGCGAGTACTACGAGAGCATTGTTCCTGTCGTCGCAGAGCAGGGAGTGCAGCTCGCGGGTTACGGGATCGGTCTTGCGACCGGCCGCGCATTTGCCGGAAACGTCGGCTCCTTCCGTAGACTTGAGTACGCGATTGTGGGCGATGTGCTTGCGCGCGCAATCCGGCTGGAATCACTCACGAAGGGCCTGGGACATCCCATCCTTGCGGATGAGCGTACGCGAAGATTGGGCGGGGACGTTGCGGTGTTCCGAAAATTCCGGGCGCGCGGCCGGGGCAAAGAGGCCATGCTTTACGGTCTGTGATCGATATGGTCGCCTAACGTTGCTTTTTTGATCGCGCAAGCAGTTCCAGGGTTCTGTCCTGTCGAGCGCGCTGCGCGAGATCCATCGCCGTCCTTCCGGAGCTGTTCTTCAGTGCAGAGTCCGCGCCCCTGGAAAGAAGGTATTCTACAATGCCTGTGTCTCCCTTTTCCGCGGCGAGCATGAGCGCTGTGTTTCCGTAGCCGTCCGCATCGTCTACCGGCACGCCGCGTTCTTCCACCAGTTTCTTCACGTAATCGAGGCCGCCAGTTCGCGCATTGAAACGCAGCTCTTCGCCGTTCGATCGATTCGCCGCGTCGCTGACGACTCCAGCCGCGAAGGCCGCGCACGATGCCTGGATCGCCAGGGAGAAGGTCACTGCGGCGGTAAGAACGATTCGGGAGAGCGTCTGCACGCCCCATCCAGGAACGCCCGGCGGCCGGCGGAAGCAGAAAGCTGTTCGCTCCAGAAAATGTCTTGCGTTTGGCCCGGCCCGGAGCGGAACATCGGAAATCATGAATAAGATCAAAGTTGCCAACCCCGTAGTCGAACTCGACGGAGATGAGATGACCAGAATCATCTGGAAATTCATCAAAGACAAACTCATTCTCCCGTATCTCGACGTTGATATCAAATATTATGACCTGGGCATCGAATACCGGGATCAGACGGAAGACCGCGTTACGGTCGAGGCTGCAGAAGCAATCAAGAAATACAGCGTGGGTATCAAGTGCGCGACCATTACTCCGGACGAAGCCCGCGTAAAGGAATTCAATCTGAAGCAAATGTGGAAGTCGCCTAACGGCACGATCCGCAACATTCTCGACGGCACCGTTTTCCGCGAGCCCATCGTCTGCAAGAATGTGCCCCGCCTGGTTCCGAACTGGACGGCGCCCATCTGCATCGGCCGCCACGCCTTTGGAGACCAGTACCGCGCCACAGATTTCGTTACGAAGGGAAAGGGAAAGCTGACGATCACCTTTACTCCGGAAGGCGGAGCGCCCCAGACCCATGAAGTTTTTGATTTCAAAGGGGACGGCGTTGCCCTTGCGATGTATAACACAGATGAGTCAATCCGCGGATTTGCTTACTCCTGCTTCAACACCGCTTTGAGCAAGAAATGGCCTCTCTATCTCTCTACGAAGAACACGATCCTGAAGAAATATGACGGCCGGTTCAAAGATATTTTCCAGGAGATCTATGAGAAAGA
>CAZUJO010000026.1:0-17912 GCA_964619995.1 uncultured Leptospiraceae bacterium | reverse complement strand
CTGCTTCCCTTCTCTGAACTACAGAACCCCCGAGCAGCTCAGGGATGGTCTTCAGGAAATCCGGTCGCGCACGCAGAAGCCCATCGGAGTCAACCTGATCCTGCACAAAGAACACAATCCGAACTGGCAGAAACAATACGAAGTATTGATGCAGGCGAAAGTGAATCTCATCATTACGAGCCTCGGGACCCCGCGTACAATTGCTAAAGAAGTGAAAGAATCGGGGGCTCACCTGTTCTGCGATGTAACGACCCTCAAGCATGCCGAAATTGTCGCAAAATCCGGCGCCGACGCGCTCATCGCAGTTGCCGCGGGCGCGGGAGGGCATGCGGGGGCGATCACTCCCTTCGCGCTCTACCCCTATCTGAGAGAAAAAGTCGGGCTTCCCGTCATTGCCGCAGGCGCGATCAGCGGCGGCGCCCAGATGGCCGCGGCTTTGTCGCTCGGAGCAGAGGCCGTGTACATTGGAACGCGGCTGATCGCTACACGCGAAGCGGCGGCAGGCGAAGAATACAAGCGCAGCCTCGTGGACTCGCAGCCGGAAGACATTGTTTATACAGAGAAAATTTCGGGCATTCCCGCAAACTGGATCAAACAGAGCGTTGAGCGCGCCGCGAAAGCCGGCGACAACGAAACCAAATCGCTCGATGAGTACAAACGCTGGAAAGATATCTGGTCGGCGGGTCACGGCGTCGCGCAAATTCATGACATTCCCGCGGCTCGCGACGTCATCTCTGCAATGGTTAAGGAATACGAAGCATCTGTGCGAAGTCTCCCTCAGGTATTCTAGAGCGATTCCTTTTTCATTTTACATACAGGACCGGCAGGGGAGCCTGTCGTCATGAAACGAATTTCGATTTTACTGGTGACCCTGCTTTTTTCCGGGTGCCTCTACAGCAATATCCGCCTGCCGGGACCGGTTGTTTCCGATGCGCGTTATGAACTGAGCAGCGAGGATTTCAAAATCCTGGGAACCGTCGAAGCGACGGGCGAGATCACAACGTGGCTTGGCCTCTGGCAGTCCGGCGGAAACGGCTACAGCGCCCTTTACGAAGAGGCGAAGAAAAAGGGCGGTGATGAACTCATGAACTATGTTTTCGAAATTGAAAGCTACAGCATCATCACCTTCATCTACAACAAAGCGACGTGGAAGGCCCGCGCGACAGTAATCAAATACACCGATCAGGTGAAAGTTCAGTAATCAATTGGAGTAATTGAATTCCCGCCAGCCGCCGCGGTTGGCGGGACGCTGCGCAGGAATCCGGTCATGGATCTGCCAGTAGTAGTAATCCACCTCATCTTTTCCATGCCAGTCCGGGAACGCCGCAGGCACTGTAAAGCCGTGCACGGGCTTGATTCCGAAACGGGCCTCGATCACGTGAAAGAATTCATGCATATAGACGTGCGGATAGAAGCCCACGCCATTTGGAACGGGACATGCGCCGCAGTTCATGTAGTCCAGTTTTGGGTCATAATGAAAGAATTGAACGCCAATGTTCACGTTGCCGCGCGACCGCTTCCTGCCTCCGATCGAGAATGTGTGCGAGCCTCCGTGCTGCGTGAGAGGATCGGTTCCCCACCAGAATAGAAACACGACGTCGCTCGTCTTCAGTTTCTCGCGAAGCGAATCTCCCAGCGGACCCTGAAGGTCATTGAGAATATCGTCGCCATTTCCCGCCGAAGAACTTCCGAATGGCCGGGGCACTTCTACGCCGTCCGTTATGTTCATTCTGTCAAACTGAAGATCCAGTTTTCCGTCACTCATCGCAAGAATGGTCTGACGGAGTGAATCCTCGGCAAGGTCCGCGAGATCCACATCTCCCACGCGCAGCTTCAACGGACTCGTGGAAACATGAACGGTAGAGCCGTCGGATTCCTTACGATCCCATTTGAATACAATGCGCCCGAATCGCGGCGAAAGAATTCTCACGGTATATTCTGGAGCCGCGGGCTTCGCCGCGAGCTCTTTCGCGCGCCGTGCGATCTCCAAATACGCCGCGGGGTGGTAGGATTCCATCTCAAGCTTGCCGAGAGAAGACGACTCGGCGATCGATTTCATTTCTGAGAATACCCGGGTGGCCTCGTCGAAGTTTCGCTGGCCCAGATAGTAGTGGGCCTGAATTGCCATAGGCGCAATCAGAACAGCCTCCGGCGCGTCGTCCGGTTTCATAGCGCGAATCCTCTGCCAGTATTCATACACATCGTCATATTTATAGTGACGAAGCGCATGGTTCGCGTAGTCTACAAGCGATGCGTGCGCAATGGTCAACAGAGTATCTCTGGATGAACCCGAGGCCGGAAGTTTTGCGGCCGCGTCCAGAAGGATCTCGATCCCCTTCTCGTACTCTTTCATCAGCTGCTCCACTTCAGCAGGCGAAAAGAGATGCATGGATTTCGCTTTTTCCATATTATGCGCCGCATCGAAGTGCGTCTGAGACTCGCGGCGCGCAGATTCCGCGGGATCTGCCCTGAGTTCCCGGACCATCGGCGCCATTCCTACCGACAAGATCGTACACAAGAACGTCAGGCGATGAATGGTTCGGCGCATCGGTCAATACTTTGCCGTGCCCGTCATTGATGTCAAGCCGCATGGGGTTGCGCATACGGGCTCGTCTTTACAGAGTCTTAACATCATCGCTCGCAAACTTAATGCGCAAATCCCCCGCGCGTTTCCGAAAGAACTGACTCGGGGCTTCTGAGCGAGTTCCGTGGTGATGGAGGGTTTATGATTTCCATCGCCGCAACCGCCATTGGAGGCATCATCTTCGTCTATCTCGTCGCAACGATTGCGCGGCCGGAGAGGTTCTAAACAACTTATGAAACCCGAAAACCTGATCGAGTTCGCCGCTTACATCTGCTGCGTCACGCTGCTCGCTTTCCCAATGGGAATCTTTATCGCTCGGATCGCCGAAAACGGACTGCGGGACGGGCTTCTTTCATTTGAAAAAAAACTCCTTCGCCCCTTCCGCGTGTCGCGCGTACCGGAAATGAGCGTTGGAACTTACACCACGGCCGTTCTCTGGTTCAGCCTCTTCTCTTTTCTCTCCGTTTTCTTCCTGATGATCTTCCAGGATATGCTGCCTCTCTTCCCTGAGAAACAGCGCATTCTCGCGCAGGGCAATCCTGTTTCAACCAGTCTTGCCGTGAACACTGCGGCGAGCTTCATGACGAATACAAACTGGCAGGCGTACTCCGGCGAGTCGACCCTCTCGTATCTCGTCCAGGCGGCCGGACTTACAGTGCAGAATTTCGCGAGCGCCGCGGCCGGCATCGCGGTCATGCTGGTTTTGATCCGGGGGTTCTCCCGGAGCCAGACGAACCTTGTAGGAAATTTCTGGGCCGATCTATTGCGCATAACGTTCTACGTCCTGTTGCCTGCGTCGATCCTGATGACCCTGATACTCGTTTCGCAGGGAGTGGTTCAGACGCTGTCCCATTACGTGGAAGCGCGGACCCTTGAGGGAGTTTCCCAGGTGATTCCGCTCGGCCCGGCAGCTTCCCAGATTGCGATCAAGCAGCTCGGAACCAACGGTGGGGGATTCTTTGGTGTGAACAGCGCGCATCCATTTGAGAATCCGACTCCAGCGGCCAATTTCGTCGAGATGATCGCAATCCTCTGGCTTGCCGCTGCCTGCGTTTTCGCATACGGCGCGATGACCGGATCCATGCGCAGGGCCTGGGCCGTCTATTTCACGATGCTCATTCTCTTCGCCGTCGGAGTTGCGATTGCCGGCTGGGCCGAATCGCAGCCAGCGCCATACGGCGCACCGCTTGAGGGAAAAGAAACGCGCATCGGGGCTGGCGAAAGCGTGCTGTGGTCGGTCGCAACTACGGCCGCGTCAAACGGATCTGTCAATGCAATGCACGAAAGCATGATGCCGCTCTCCGGGCTTGTTCAGATGTTCAACATGCATCTCGGCGAAATTGTTTTTGGCGGCGTGGGTTCAGGCTTTTACGGCATGATGTTCTACATCATCATCACAGTGTTTCTCGCGGGTTTGATGGTCGGCCGAACTCCGGAAATGGCCGGCAAGAAGATTGAGAAGTTCGAGGTGCAGATGGCCGGGCTCGCGATTCTCGGTCCGAACATTCTCATTCTTCTCTTTACGTCGATCGCCATTGTGACGGGAAAGGGAACGGCCGCATTGAACAATGGCGGGCCGCGCGGATTCTCTGAAATGCTGTACGCGTACACGTCGGCAAGCGCGAATAACGGGAGCGCGTTCGCTGGACTGGGCGTGAATAATGATTTCTATAACTACACACTGGCCGTCTGCATGCTGATTGGGCGCTTCGTCTGCCTCATTCCCGCTCTCTACATCGGATCATCGCTTGCGCAGAAGAAATCCATCGCAGAGAGCGCAGGTTCTTTTCGAACCGATACTCCTGTGTTCGTCGTTCTTCTTCTCTTCTTCGTGCTCCTGATCGGGGGTTTGACCTTCCTGCCCGCCCTGACGATGGGACCGATCGTAGAGCACTTTCTGATTCCGACCCGGACTCTCTTTTGAGACCGGCGATTGACTGGAGGCTATTGTGAATCGTTTCAGCGTTTTCTCTTTGAACCGAAAAATCCTGGGCGCGGCGCTGCTTCAGGCAGTGCGAAAGCTCGATCCTCGTTTGCAGGTGCGAAATCCCGTAATGTTCATGGTGTATGTCGGCGCCATTATGACGACCCTGCCGCCTTTCTGGGCCGGAAGTAATGCATCGACGGCCTTCCAGATTCAGCTGGTGGCCTGGCTCTGGTTTACGATTCTATTCGCGAATTTTGCCGAGTCTCTTGCCGAAGGGCAGACAAAGGCCCGCACAGATGCGCTTCGCACGGCGCGCGGCACTGTGACGGCGAAACGAATCCCCTCGATCGACGAACCCCATCGAATCAATCTCGTGAATGGACAATTGCTGCAGAAAGGAGACTTGTTCGTCTGCGAGGCGGGGGATGACATTCCGGCCGACGGCGAAATTCTACAGGGCGCAGCGACGGTCGATGAGTCGGCGATTACAGGCGAATCTGCGCCGGTCATCCGCGAAAGCGGCGGGGACCGGTCCGCGGTTACGGCAGGAACGCGCGTGCTCTCTGACCGCATCATTGTCCGGGTGACTCAGAACGCCGGCGATTCCTTTCTCGACAGAATGATCGGCCTGATCGAGGGAGCGAAGCGAAACAAGACGCCGGCGGAGATCGCTCTCACGATCGTGCTGTCTGTATTCTCCATTGTGTTCCTCGTTGCCGTCATGTCGCTTCCCGTCTTCTACGCATTCAGCACCGGCGGCAAATCCACGATCCCTGTGCCTTCGTTGATTGCGCTGCTCGTCTGCCTGATCCCCACGACGATCGCGGGACTCCTGTCAGCAGTGCGCATCAGCGGAATGAATCAACTCTTGTCGCATAACGTTCTCGCAATGAGCGGCCGCGCCGTTGAGGCAGCAGGCGACGTGGACGTGCTGCTCCTGGACAAAACCGGAACGATTACGCTCGGCAACCGGCAGGCCGCCGATTTTTTTCCCGCGCCCGGAATCGAAGAGTATGACCTTGCCTCGGCAGCGCAGCTCGCGTCCCTGGCGGATGAAACACCGGAAGGTCGTTCGATTGTGGTTCTTGCAAAACAAAAGTATGGAATCCGCGAACGGCAGCTCGGAGAACTCTCGGCGCAGCCCGTTGCTTTCACTGCCGTAAGCCGCATGAGCGGGATCGATCTCGACGGCGAGGGCCGCACAACCTCAATCCGCAAGGGAGCCTTTGATTCAGTCGCCGCGTACGTTCGCTCTCTGGGCGGAGCGATGCCGGAAAGCGTGCGAAGCCGCGTCGAGGAAATCGCGCGCAAAGGAGGAACACCGCTCGTCGTCGCCCGCGATAAGACAGTCCTGGGCTGTATCTATTTGAAAGACATAGTAAAGGGAGGGATTCGCGAACGTTTCGGTGAGCTGCGCCGCATGGGAATCCGGACAATCATGATCACGGGCGACAATCCGCTGACGGCCGCATCCATCGCCGCCGAGTCCGGCGTGGATGATTACATCGCAGAGGCGAAGCCGGAAACAAAACTCGCTCGCATCCGCTCCGAACAAGAACGCGGGCATATGGTCGCGATGATCGGAGACGGAACAAACGACGCGCCCGCTCTCGCGCAGGCAGACATTGGCGTGGCCATGCAGACCGGAACGCAGGTGGCGCGCGAAGCCGGCAACATGATCGATCTCGACAGCAATCCCACAAAACTCCTCGAAATCGTCGAGATCGGGAAAAAGATTCTGATGACGCGCGGTTCGCTCACCACATTCAGCATTGCAAACGACGTGGCGAAATACTTTGCGATTCTCCCCGCAATCTTCGGTGCGCTCTATGCCGGACAGGGGCGCTCTCCGCTTGCTCCTCTGAATGTTATGGGCCTCGCGTCGCCGGAAAGCGCAATCCTCAGCGCCGTAATCTTCAACGCCCTCATCATCATCGCCATGATTCCGGTGGCCATGAGGGGAGTAAATTTCCGCCCAATGACGGCGAACGCGCTTCTCACAAGGAACCTGCTGATTTACGGCCTCGGGGGTTTGATCGCCCCGTTCCCGGGAATCTTTGTCCTCGATCTGCTGGTGCGAAATCTTGTTTAGTACAATCAACAATTTAAGGTATTATATGAAACAGCCTCTGATTGCGATTTTAGTTCTGACGCTTCTCACTGCGGTGACCGGCATTGCGTATCCGCTGGCAATGACTGCCGTCGCAGGCGCTTTGTTCCCGCGCCAGGCAGCGGGAAGCCTTGTTGAGCGAAACGGCGCGATCGCTGGATCCAGGCTGATCGCGCAGAAGTTCTCAAGCCCTCTCTACTTCTGGCCCCGGCCTTCGGCCGGCGACTACACGGCCGTTCCCTCCGGCGCATCGAACTTCGGGCCGCTGTCCGCCGCTCTCAGCAAACAAATCGCAGAACGGACCGCAGCGCTGAAGGCCGCGCACAATGGAATTCAACCGCCGATTCTTCTCGCCACGGCTTCCGCAAGCGGACTCGATCCGCACATTGACGCGGAAAGCGCGCGATACCAGATCAGCCGTGTGGCCGCTGCGCGCAAACTGACGCCGGAACAGGCAAAAACGCTCGATCTCTGGATTCAGCAAATGACGGAGCCTCCCTCGCTTGGTTTCCTCGGGGAAGAACGCTTGAATGTTCTTGAACTGAATCTAAGACTGGATCAGGAGTTTCCTGCCCCCTCCCGGTAAGCCGCATGCATTCCGAAAACAGACCGGACGCCGACGCGCTGCTCGCGCGCGTTAAAAAGGAAGAGGCCGCCGCGAAACGCGGCAAACTGAAAATCTTCTTTGGTATGGCAGCGGGCGTCGGAAAGACTTATGCGATGCTTTCGGAAGCGCAGAATCTGCTCGATGAAGGCGCGGATATTGTCATCGGCATCATTGAAACACACGGCCGCATCGAGACGATTGCCCGCACGGAAGGAATTCCAATTCTTCCGCGTCGAAAGATCAACGTGAACCGCGAAAACGGCGAGGTATTTGTCCAGGAAGAAATGGACCTCGACAGGATTCTGGAGCGAAAGCCCGCCTATGTCCTGGTAGACGAGCTGGCTCATACGAACGCGCCGGATTCCCGGCATCCCAAACGCTATATGGACGTTGAGGAACTGCTCGATCGCGGAATCAACGTCTACAGCACATTGAACGTCCAGCATCTCGAAAGCGTTGCGGATTTCGTGGAGCAAATCACCGGATCAAAAGTGCAGGAGAGAGTCCCTGATGCGATCCTCGACACAGCATCAGAGATTGAGCTCATAGACATCAGCCCCGAAGAGCTCCGCAAACGACTGAGCGAGGGAAAAGTTTATCGCTCGGAAAGAGCGGCCGTTGCGGCTCATCATTTCTTCCGTCCCGAAAACCTTCTTGCATTGCGCGAAATGGCCCTGCAAACGACAGCACGCCTCGTCGACAGTGAATCGCTGCGAAGACGCTCCGCTGGAGAAGTTCTCAGAACCAGAGAACGCATTCTTGTTCTGGTTGGCACAGATCGCTTCGCGTCGCGCCTCATCCGCATTGCGCGGAGAATGGCCGCCGACCTGCGCGCCCCGTGGTACGTCCTCCATGTGCGCCAGCAAATTCCGAACGCCGAAGAGCGGGACCGCCTCGAAAAAGAATTCAGCCTGGCCCGATCTCTGGGCGCAGAAGTGCTGCTGATCGACGGGGAAATCTTAGAGGCGGTCGAACAGGTTGTATCCGAGCGAAGCATTACGCAGATCGTAGTGGGCCGCACCGAGAAACGATTTGTTCGCCTTCGCCGGTCCGTCACAAGCGCCATCATCGAACGAATCACGGGCGCAGACATTCACATCGTGCCAATGAAACGGGATCTAACGCGCCGTCGGCCGACTTTTCGCTGGCCGTCGGTTCACTCCGAACCGCGCGACTATGCGGCTGCGGCGATTGCCATCGGCGCCCTTGCATCGCTCTGCAAAATCTTGATTCCGGTGGACCTCTACACGGTCCCCTCCATCATCTTCATCGCTGCGGTCGCCGCCCTGGGGCTCGTTCTCGGACGCGGGCCCGTCCTGTTTGCCTCCGCACTCGCAGCGGTTCTCTGGAATTTCCTTTTTATTCCGCCCGTCGGCACGTTCGTCATTGGAAAGTTTGAAGATCGCCTAACGTTTTTGCTTTTCTTTGCGGTCGCAATTGTGACGGGAAGCCTCACGTCACGGCTCCGTAAGAGCAAGACCGACTTGATGCGAAGACAGCACACGTTGATCCAACTTCAAGAAATCTCGCAGTACCTCACAGCAGCCCGCCGCTCCGAAGAAATCGCCGCATTCGTTTGCAGCAAACTCGACGCAATCCTCGACTGCGCGGGAAGCGCCGTCTTCATCAAGTCCGATCAGCTTCTCCATCTCATGCCGTCGGGCGCTGAGGTCGAATCGAAGGACCGCACGATCGCGGAATGGGTCATTGAGCATGGCAGGCCGGCCGGCCGCGGAACAGACACACTGCCGCTTGCTTCGGCGGCCTGGATTCCCTTGAAGACTCAATCACAGACGGTACGCGGCGCGCTGCGAATCCCAAAAGAACTATCCGATCTTACGGAAATGAATCTCGTGCGCGCAATCGCGGCCCAGGCTTCTGTGGCGCTCGAACGCACGGCTCTTTCCAGGCAGGCTCAGCAGGCCGAAATCCACGAAGAATCCGAGAAGCTCTTTCACGCCATCTTGCGCTCCGTTTCGCATGAACTCAGATCCCCCGTAACCGCGATGCTTGCGGCCGCGGAAAATCTTTCGCGCGAAAACGTAATGAAAGACGACGCATTGCGCAATGAAGTGCGGCTGGAGATTGAATCATCATCGCAGAGGCTCGCCCGCGTTGTTGACCAGCTTCTGGCCATGAGCCGAATCGAGAGCGGACGGCTCACGCTTCAGAAAGAGAAACATGACCTTCGCGATCTCGTGCGCGAGTGCCTGGACCAACTCGCGCGCGATCTGGCAGGTCACGCCGTTGAGGTGGAAGCGCCGACGGAGCCTGTGACCGCATGGCTTGACTTTGCATTGATGCGCCAGGCGATTTCTGGAATTCTGCACAATGCGTCTCTGCACACGCCGCATGGAACCAGCGTCATCATCTCGCTGCGGCAGGAGGGGGACAACGCGGTGATCGCGATTGTCGACAACGGTCCTGGAATTGAAGGCGACGCCTCGCGGTTATTTGAGCCGTTTTACCGCGGCTCCGGCGCGAAGCCCGGCGGACTGGGCCTTGGACTATCGATCGCGCGTTCTGTAATCGAACTGCACGGCGGACGCATTCACGTAAAGAGCACTGCATACGGAACGCGGTTTCAAATCGAGATTCCCTGCGGGGAAGGGCAATGACGGACTCGATCCTGCTCATCGAAGACGAGCGTCCCATCCGCAAGATGCTCGCAATCAATCTCGAAGCCGAAGGATACAAAGTGCTCGAAGCGGAGACTGGCAGAGAAGGCATTCAACTCTGCGCACGGCATCTCCCTGCCCTCGTGCTCCTCGATCTCATGCTGCCCGACATGCCGGGAAAAAAAGTGCTCGAATCGCTGCGCGAGTTCACGCGAATTCCCGTAATCGTTCTTTCCGCGGTCAGCTCTGAAGAAAGCAAGATTGAACTCCTGGATCTGGGCGCCGACGACTACCTGACCAAGCCGTTCAGCCCCGGCGAGCTTCTCGCGCGCGTACGCGTGGGACTGCGCCATCAGCAAACGCAGAAACATGAATCGGTGCTTGAGACAAAATCGCTCCGCCTTGAGCCTTCCGAGCGCAGCGTGGATGTTCTGGGCAGACGTGTCAGGCTCACTCCGACAGAATTTGCGATTCTTGCGCTGCTGATGCAGCATGCCGGGAAGACGGTGATGCGCGAAACGCTGATCAAAGCGGTATGGGGCAGCAGCGAAAACGAAACAGGCAGCCTTCGGGTTCACGTCAACCAGCTCCGAAAAAAGATCGAGATCGATCCTGCGCATCCGGCGCTCATTCTAAACGAGCCGGGTCTTGGCTACAGACTCGCCGTATAACGTTAACCTTCGATCATTCGTGTCTTTGGATTGAAAGCGGAGCGGAAGCTCGTGTCATCGAGTCCCAGCCAGCAAACGCGGCCGATTTCATCCTGCCATTCATTCTTGAGCACTTTCACTTTGATGATATCGATTTCAAACTCGTTCTTGTAAACCCGGCGGTCCAGGAGTTCAAGCTCCGCTCCGTGCGAAACGCGGCCAATATAGGCGTCTCGATCGTATCCATTTTCGCGGCCGTAAACTGCATCTCCGTGCACGCTTTCCTCGCGGCCAAGCATAGTCCCGGCCGGAACGATAGGCGCCTTTCCCATGTCCGGATCCACATAGTTGTATTCTTTTTCGGGAACGGGCGGCTCATCCGGTTCGGGCGAAGGTTCAATTCTCTGCCGGGGCTGCGAAATTTCCTTGTTTTCCGCGCGAAATTCAGATACAGCCGGAGAAACGGCCGGCCCGTTTCCCTTTTCGAGATCGCGAATCCTCTCGCGAAGCCGATCATTCTTCCAGTACAAATACGCGGCAAGAAGGAGCGCCGCAGCAAGGGCTGCCTGATAGAATTCCGCGATCATGCGAAACTCGCGCTCCACGCAAGTCCGGTGTCGACTACTTTCCGGAAGACTCGCGCTCGAACCGCACAAGCATATCCCGTGCGGCAGGATCATCCTCCTGCGGCGCCCAGGACGCAAATTCCTTGTCGTCGCTCACGCGGTACGGCCCTGGCTTCACTTCAAAACACACGCATCGATCCGTGAGAACCAGCACGCTGTGCCAGATGCCCGGGGCAATGTCGATGCCGCGAACCGGCCCTTCCGAGCTGAGAATGTGAACGCCAGTCGTCCTGCCGGCATCGTCAAATAACAGGAATGCGAGACGTCCCTCCAGAATCACAAAGCTCTCGGATTTCGGCGGGAAAAGATGTCTGTGCGGGCGAATGTACGTCCCGCGGAGCATTACGTTCAAAAACCGATGCGGGTTGTCCTCCATGGAGCCGTGAAAATTATGGTTGATGCGCAGCCGCGGACGCGCGCCGGCTTCTGCAGCCAGCGTGTCGAACATCTCTTCGCGGATCAATTGAACAGGTTCAGACATGATGGAAATCCTTAAGTCGGAAGAAAATCCATACCGCACGCAGAGCGCAAGCCTGGAAACGGACGGGCGGACGATTTATCTCTATTTGAATCCCGTCGAAGGCGTCGATGTCGTGCCGAAAGCGGTCTGGGTTATGAATCTCGTCGCCGCGCCGGAAGCCGATCAGGACGCAATGCTCCGTGGTCAGGCCCCGGTTCGCAGCAAGGCTGCATGCGCGCATCCGGAAGGCCTTCGTGCGCCGCAGGAAACGCAGATCGACTTCGTATGGTTTCAGGAAGGCACCGGTGTGTCCCTTTACATTGACGGTGAAGTCTGGGCCGTGATTCCACCCTTCGCCGGCCAGGATGGATTCTTTGGTTTTTGTAAAGAGGCGCTGCAGCCGGAGCACGGCACTTTCCCTCTGCCGCAGGGAATGAAGGAACGCGCCCAGGAAAACCTGGAGTTCTGGAACCGCAGGACGCGAAAGGGATTCTGGTCAGACTTCCGCGACCAGCTTCTTTCAAAATACGAGGCGGCATTTGGATCGCATAACAATTATTATGTGCTGGACAACGGAAAGTTCCCAGCCATGGGAATGGCCCAGTTCGCGATCGAGGACGGTCTGCAGCTTTTTGCTACCATAGGAATGTCGGCGCAGAACATGCCGGGCGTCGAAGCGCACGTGAAGAATCCGGAGCCTTTGTTTCGCATTGAGCTCATGACTGTAAGGGACGCCGCCCATCCGTGGTTTATCGACAGCATGTCTCGAATTGCGCTCCTTGCCTGGAGAACGGGAGGGTGGATTGGCCCGGGGCATTCGATCCGGTTCGGAAGGAGTGAGCCTTTTTCAGACTTTCTTGTGATCGAGGATCATTTGATTCAGGATCCCTCCCTGGCACAGCGCTTTGAAAGGCTGCCAAAGACAATTCTCGACGAACGTTATCCGCGCACGTTCCTGTTCCTCTGGCCCTGCGCGGAAGATGACTTGCGGATTTCTCAGGCCCGCGGCAGGGATTTTCTCGCAAAGAAGCATCCCGTGCTCGACCGCTTTAAAAACACATAGCAATCCGGCCCGGTTAGAATCACTCTCGACTGCAATTCCCATTTGACGCTTCCAGGGTGGCTGCCAGGTTGTTGCGCTCAAAGCGCAGGAATCCAACGTGTCAAAGAATCTCTACATCGCAACCACCGAAGCAAAAAGCGGCAAATCTGTCATTTCCCTGGGAATCATGGAACTCCTTCAGGGCTCTCTGGGCCGCGTCGCCTTCTTCCGCCCCATCATCGCATCGAGCGAACAGGACCCGGATATCGAGCTCATCATGAGCCACTGCAAACTGCAGATGAAGCGCGAGGACACGTTTGCGCTGACGTTCAAGGAGGCCCGCGAGCTTCTCAATCGCGGCGCGCAGGATGAGCTCATCGAGATCATCCTGAATCGCTACAAACGTCTTGAATCAGAATATGAGTTCGTCCTCATCGAAGGAACGGATTTCGCATCCGGCACCTCGGCTTTCGAGTTTGACATCAACGCGCTCATTGCGAAGAATCTCGGCGCGCCCGTCCTCGCCGTAATCAACGGCAAAAACAAATCGTCCCAGGAAGCTCTCGATTCGCTGGCCCTGGGCGTTGAGTCGCTTCATGAACACGGCTGCACTGTGGTCGGCGCAATTGTGAATCGCGCCGCTCCGGGAGAATCAGAGCAGATTCGACGCGATGCGATGCACAGAGCGCGCGGGCGCATGGTCTATGTGATTCCGGAAGTGGAAACGCTCGGCCGCCTGACCATGATGGAAATTCACCGTGAACTCGGGGGCGAAATCATCGCGGGCGGAGAAGGAATGCACCGGTCGGCGGCGCATCACGTCGTTGCGGCCATGCATCTTGAAAACTTCCTGCTGCACATTACGGAAGGCACGCTTGTGATCACTCCGGGTGACCGGGCCGACATTGTGCTCGGATCGCTTCTTTCCGCCGGGGCAAAAGAAATGCCTCATGTTATGGGCATCATTCTGACGGGCGGTTTGAAGCCGCCTGACGTTGTGATGAAGCTGATCCGGAGCATTCCGGCCGACCTTCCGATTCTCAGCGTACAGGCAGACACGCTTCGCACCATTTCGCGCATCAACACGGTGGACTGCAAGATTCTGCCGGAAGACAAAACCAAGATCGGCACTGCCCTTGATTCGTTTGAAGCGAACGTCAACGTCCCGGAGCTGCGCGAAAAGATCACCATTGCGGCGTCGTATGTGGTCACGCCGAAAATGTTCGAATACGGGATCATGCACCGGGCGCGCGCCCAGAAGAAACACATCGTCCTTCCGGAAGGACAGGAAGAGAGAATCCTTCGCGCGGCGGAAATCCTGCTGCGACGCGAAATTGTGGACATTACGCTCCTCGGAAACGTGGAGGAGATCCAGAGCAAAATCGTGCGGCTCGGATTGAATCTGGAAAGCGCCCGATTTGAAGACCCCGCCAGATCAACGCGCCTTGAACAGTACGCGCAGACCTATTACGAAGCGCGAAAGCACAAGGGAATCACGATCGACAATGCGCGCGACGTGATGATGGACGTGAGCTATTTCGGAACGATGATGGTACACAGAGGCGACGCGGACGGAATGGTTTCGGGATCTGTGAACACAACACAGCACACCGTCCGACCCGCGCTTGAGTTTGTAAAGACCCGGCCAGGTTTTTCGCTCGTATCGAGCGTGTTCTTCATGTGTCTCGTCGACCGCGTGCTTGTCTACGGCGACTGTGCCGTAAATCCGAACCCGAACGCAAAAGAACTCGCGGAGATCGCCGTCGCATCCGCGCGCACTGCCATGCAGTTTGGAATCGACCCTCGCGTCGCCATGCTCTCCTATTCAACTGGTTCCTCGGGGAAAGGAGAAGATGTGGAGAAAGTCCGCGAAGCGGCGCGTCTTGCGCAGGAAATGGCGCCGGAGCTGAAGATTGAAGGTCCCATGCAGTACGATGCAGCCGTCGATATGGAAGTCGCGCGGACGAAAATGCCGAACTCGCAGGTTGCCGGTCAGGCCACGGTTTTCATTTTCCCCGATCTGAACACCGGAAACAACACGTATAAGGCAGTACAGAGATCCGCGAATGCTGTGGCCATTGGTCCTGTGCTGCAAGGTTTGAACAAACCTGTAAACGATCTGAGCCGCGGCTGTACGGTTCCGGACATCATCAATACAGTCGCGATCACCGCGATTCAGGCGCAGGGAAAATCGTGAACATTCTCGTAATCAATGCAGGAAGCTCTTCGATCAAATACCAGCTCTTCGACATGAAGGACCTTTCCGTCCTCGCATCGGGTCTGCTCGAGCGAATCGGTGAATCCGAAGCGAAGCTGAAACATACTTCGACGCGCCACAGCGAGCCGGTTCTCATAGCAAAGCAAATCGCAGACCACAGCGCCGGTCTCACAGAAATCGTGAGCCTTCTCACGGATTCTGAGCAGGGAGTCATCCGATCTCCAGCGGAAGTATCCGCGATCGGTCACCGCGTGGTTCACGGCGGCGAATCTTTCCAGAATCCGACCCGCATCGACGAGGCAGTCCTTCGCGCCATTGAAGAGAACATTCCCCTGGCTCCTCTTCACAATCCGCCAAACCTCACCGGAATCCGCGCAGCCATGAAGGCATTTCCTTCCGTCGCACAAGTAGCCGTTTTCGACACGGCCTTTCACCAGACAATTCCGCGGCATGCCTATCATTACGCAATTCCGGATGAATACTATAAACAACTTAAGATTCGCCGTTATGGTTTTCACGGAACATCGCATCGCTACGTGGCGCGAAAGGCAGCAGCGATGCTCGGAAAACCGGACGCGAATCTGATCACCGTGCATCTCGGAAACGGCTGCAGCATTACGGCCGTACGCGCCGGACGAAGCATTGACACAAGCATGGGAATGACTCCGCTCGAAGGATTGATCATGGGCACGCGCTCGGGCGACATAGACCCGGCCATCCACATGTTCCTTTCGGAACAATCGGGTTTGAGCCTGAAGGCGATTGACCAGCTTCTGAACAAAGAAAGCGGACTGAAAGGTCTCACCGGCACGAACGATATGCGCGATATCCTGAAGATGCGCGCCGAGGGAGACCGGAACGCAGACCTTGCCATTGCAATGTATGGCTACCGGATCAAGAAGTACATCGGCGCGTACTACGCAGCGCTCGGCCGGGTGGACGCGATCGTGTTCACAGCGGGCATCGGCGAAAACTCGCCGGAAATCCGGGCGCAATCCGTCAGCGATCTTGACGCGCTCGGAATCAAGCTGGACGCTTCGCGGAACTCGGCTCCCGATCGTTCAGCGCGGGCGATCCACGCAGACGGGAGCAGTGTTTCGATTCTTGTGATTCCGACGAATGAAGAGCTGGAAATCGCAATGCAGACCATGGACGTTGCGAAACCAGGAGCCTAGATGCGCGGCGAAAGTCCGCCTGTCTCGCGCTTCTGCGTGCGTTCGATCGCTGCGCGAAGCACAGCATCTTTTCCGTAGATCCAGACTGTGCGCCGCGCGCGCGTGAGCGCCGTGTAAAGAATCTGCCGGCTGAGAAGCGGATGATCATCCTCCGGCAGCCAGATCAACGTTCGATCATATTCCGATCCCTGCGACTTGTGGATGGTCGTTGCAAACGCAGGCTCGCATTCCGGCAGCGCTTCGGGAGGGAGACTTCGAATCTCGGATGCTCGGGCCGAAATCCAGCGGAATCCTGTGCGAAAACGCAGGAGCAGTCCCGTCTCACCATTGAAGAGCTCGCGAATGTGATCGTTCCGCGTCACCATGAGCGGAAGACCGGAAAACCATTCGCCGAATCGAATCACTCTGCCCCGCTGCATGAACAGCTTCATGAATCTCTGGTTCACCTTCGCCGACCCGTCTTCGGTATGGCGCAGCGCGCAGAGGATTCTTGCGCCGCCTGCAATGCTCGAAAGCTTTTCAATCAGGGCAGGCGCATCTGAGTCGTCTGCATCCATCTCAGCCGCGCGATGCAGCAGCTCCATGTAGCCGGAACCATAACACAAATCAATCCAGGCTCGCACGAGTTGGTTTTCACCGCCGTGCACGTGAGGGATGTGCACAACGCCTTCGCCCGCTTCGTCTTTCAATGTGCGAACCTCCCAGGGAGGAGTTCCCGCAGGATTCTGAACATACTCCGCAGCGCGGACAATCGCGCTTCCTGATCTGTGACTTGATCCAAGCTCCACCATCCGGTCTTTCCACGGTTGATTCGCAGGGCTGGCCTTCAGGCTTCCTCCGGATAGCTTGTACCACTCAGTAAATGCCTTGCTGTAAGAAGGCGTTCCATCGAGAGCAAGAAGCTCCACAAGATCGCCGAGCACGGCTCCCGCATCGACGCTCGGCAGCTGATGCCGGTCCCCGATCAGAATGACGCGTGTCTTGCCTGGATCGATCGCAGACAGCAGACGGGCCATAAGATCTACATCGACCATGGAGACTTCGTCCACAATGAGCACATCGTACGGAAGGCGCTGAGAAGGTCCGAATGCAAAATCCTGAGTGCCTCGACTATAAGAAAGCAGGCCGTGAATCGTCGTCGCCTTGTACGCTTCGATTTGTCCGAGCGACTCGGCAATGCGGCGCGCCGCGCGTCCCGTAGGAGCGCAGAGTACAATTCTTTCGGCCGGGATTCCGCAGTGATTCAACGCATGCAGCACAGCGCGGATGACCGTCGTTTTCCCCGTCCCGGGCCCTCCGGTGATGATTAGAAACGCGCTGTAAAGCGAAAGGGCCACCGCAAGTCTCTGATCCGCGCTCAAATCGACGGAAGCCGAGCGAATCGCAGACTCCAGGGCTTCGGGAGCGTTTTCCAGGGGACGCGCTTCCTGCGTGCCAAGCGCAGCGAACGCTGACTCGAGCACGGCGCGCATGCGATAATTCTTCTGAAAGAAGAGAAGCTTTCCGTCTGACCCGGACTCCACAACCACCGGAACACTCGCATCCGTTCCAATCAGCGCCGCATAACGTTCCAGGGACCGGGAAGCAGACAGGATTTCCTCGGCAGCTCCCGGCGAAGTGTCGTGCCGGCGTACGAAGCGGTCCAGGGCCGCTCGCAGTGAAGTCTCATCCGCGCGAAGGCACAAATCGCCGTTCATTGCGGAATCGGAGAGAAGCATCAGCAATCCGCGCAGGCCCGCGTCGCCCTCAAGACCGGAGAGCGAAAGCAGGTCGCCAACGAGTTCCGACCAGAAGACCAGTTCCGGATTCGCAGAGCTGCGGTTCATAGAACAGGCTCTCCCTGTGCGAACCGCCTCACGATACCGGGCAAATCCAGAAGGCGTTCCGGATCGGGA
>CAZUJO010000025.1:0-17924 GCA_964619995.1 uncultured Leptospiraceae bacterium | reverse complement strand
ATTCCCTATGAACAGACATAATAGACCGTCCATTCTCGTAATTGAAGACGACCCGGCCTACCGGGATGACCTGGGGCTCATCCTTACGATGGAGGGTTACGCCGTTCTTGAAACGGGCAGCGGTGAAGAGGGACTTCGCATGGCCCAGGAGGCCGACGTCGATCTGGTCCTGTGCGATCTCAAGCTTCCAGGCATCAGCGGGCACAGTGTGATGCGTGCTTTGAAGGATGATCCCCGGACTCACGATATTCCGGTGATCGTGATTTCGGGCCAGTCGCAGCCGCGTGAGATTGTTCAGGCCCTCGAGTACGCGGAAGAATACGTGATGAAGCCCGTCGATGTGGAAAGCCTGAAGGCCCGCGTGAAATCGATGCTTCGACTTCGCCGGGCGCAGGTCGAGCTTCGGGACATCAATGTGGATCTGGAGCGCAGGGTTCAGGATCGGACGGTTCAGCTGCAGGAAAGCCGCCAGATGATTCAGGCGCTCACAGAGCGGCTGGTTGATGTGCGCGAACAGGAGCGCCGCATTCTTGCCAGTGAGCTGCACGATGACCTCGGCCAGCAGCTCGTTGCTCTCAAATGGAAGATGCAGGCCGTTCTCGATCAAGCGGGCGTTTCCGAGTCAACGCGAATTGAGATGGAATCGCGCATCAGCGCCCTTGCAGAATCCGTGCGCGGCATTTCACACAACCTGAGTCCGGTAGCGCTCCGCAGTCTCGGACTCGTGGCAGCGGTGGAAACGATTGCGGATGACTTTGCAAGCCCGGGTCTGAGCATTGATCTAGATCTGGATGAAGGACGAAATTTCTTTCCCGATGATTGGAGTCTTGATATTGTGAGAATTGTGCAGGAAGCGCTGACGAACGTTGTGCGCCATGCGGGCGCCCGGCACGTGAGCGTATCGTTCCAGAGGATGGATCGCGGACTTGCGCTCGCGATTCGAGACGATGGCCGTGGACTTTCAGAAAACCTGGTCTCCGGTCTTGGCATGCTTACCATCCGCCAGCGCGCGGAGGGATTGGGCGGTTCTGCGGAAATCTCAAACGCAAATCCTGGGACGCTGGTCAAAATCTTTGTGCCGGAGGCTGGAAGTGAAAACGAAAATCGCGATCGCTGACGATCACGCTGTTGTGCGCGAAGGACTTCTGAGCCTGCTTGAAGATGACGATACGCTTCAGGTGGCAGGCTCCGCTTCCAACGGCGACGAGCTGCTTGGAATTCTTGAGAAGAAGAAAATTGATATCGTCGTGATGGATCTCTCCATGCCGGGGACGAGCGGCCTTGAGGCTCTGAAAATCATGGCCGAGAAATATCCTGAGGTGCGTGTGATTATTTTGACCATGCATCGCGAGCCGCGTTACTTTCGACAGGCAGCGTCATCGCGCAATCTCTACGGCTTCATACTAAAAGATGATGCGTATCGAAGACTGCGCGAGGCGATCCACACCGTGCGCGAAGGAGGCAAGGCTTACTCTGCCGACATTCAGAACGCGGTGATGGAAGATTATCAGGCCATTCAGCAGAGCTACATTGCGCTCGATGTTCTGACACGTCGTGAGCGCGAAGTCCTTCGCCTTGCTGCGCGCGGACTCATGAATAAAGAAATTGCAAACGAGCTCTTTATCAGCGTCCGAACTGTGGAGTCACACCGCACGCATATCATGGAGAAGCTGCGAATCGAGAATTTCGCGGATCTGGTAAAGTTTGCGGTGCAGAACGGACTTACCTGAGGAAACGAGCGAGCAGCTCAGCCAGCTCGCTTTTCGTGTACGGCTTCGAGATGCTGGCCGCGAATCCAAAATCTCTGGGCCGGGCAAGAATCGGATCCTCGGAATAACCTGATGAAACAAAGATCGGGCAGTCCGGAAACATGCGCCGTAAATCGGGGACAATATCCCGTCCCCCTTTGCCGCCCGGAATCGTGAGATCGAGAATGGCGGCAGCGACGGGAGTCTCGAGAAGGGCAGCCTTCGCGAGCAGGTCTTCACCTCTGGCTGCGGTAATTGTAGTCAGGCCGAGTTCCTGAAGCTGCAGGCTCAGCACTTCGAGCAAGTCCTCTTCGTCGTCGAGAAGCAGTATGACTCCGCCGTTGAACGTTTCCCCGGGGCCGCCGGCGTCACGCGCGGGTTCCGCTGGCTCGCGCGAAGCGGGCAGGTAAACGTGAAAGACAGTTCCGTGATTCACGGCAGACTCTACCTGAATCTTGCCGCGATGACGCTGAATGATGGAATATGCCGCAGTGAGACCCAGTCCGCTGCCAGACTGTTTGGTCGTGAAGAAGGGATCAAAGACTCTCTCGATGCGATCAGCTTGAATGCCCTGACCATTGTCTGCGATGCTGATCTTAACAAAATCACCGCTGCCGATTCCCGGGTCCGAATTGAGGGATAGGTTCCTGGCGGAAATGTGGATGGCACCCCCGGGCTGAACCGCCTGTACTGCGTTGATAACAATGTTTTCAATGACTCGCTCGATCTGATTTGGGTCGCATATGCTGTTCCAGAGATCATCCGGCAGGTCGAAGTCCAGTTTCGCGCGCGCTCCGGAGGAGGCGAACAGCGCCGTGCGCCGGATGAGTGCATGAACGTCCGTTGGTCTCAGCGCAGGTTCGCCGCCGCGCGAGAAGGTGAGCAGCTGACCGGCCAGGGATTTTGCTCGGTCCAGAGTCCGCCGCGAAGCTTGAATCCTGGTTCTTGCGATCCCATCCGTATGCGGCTCCGCGATTTCCAGATTTCCGTAAATCGCGGCAAGAAGATTGTTGAAATCGTGGGCTATGCCTCCGGCAAGCACACCAAGCGCCTCCATCTTTTCCGTTTTCTGCATCTGATGCTCGAGCTGACGTGCGTTCTCCTGCTCGCGCACCTGGTCAGTGATATCGCGCACGGTGATCAAAGCTCCGGAAACAGAGCCGTTTTCGTTCGTATAAGGTCTGTAATGCGCGTGCAGGCACCTTCGTCCGAGGCCTGCGGTTTCAATCCAGGTTTCATAGTTAACATCGTGACCCTGCAGACAGTGTGTCAGACGGGGGCCAATGACCTGATCGTAAGCCGCTGCACCCACGACATCCCGGATGTGACGACCGATCACTTCGCTCGGTGACAACCTCCAGACAGACAAATAAGCGCTGTTCGCCGCGCGAAAGACTTGATTCGAATCTACGAAGGCGAGGAGGTCAGGCGTTCCCTGCGCCATGTTTTCATAATATCTGAGAGCCGTTTCCGTCTTTTTCTGGTCTGTAATGTCGGAGTGCGAAATCAGAACGCTTCCATCGACCGGCATCGGAGTCACTTCCATTAAGAACCAGCGTGATTCGCCCGGTGTATCACACGGGTACTCCATGCGGAACCGCGGCTTCGTTCCGTCGAGAACCGATTTAATGCCTGCAAGCGCGACGCTTGCGCTGTCATCGCCGTGATACGCCGCTTC
Source organism: uncultured Leptospiraceae bacterium (assembly GCA_964619995.1). Taxonomy (GTDB): domain Bacteria; phylum Spirochaetota; class Leptospiria; order Leptospirales; family Leptonemataceae; genus JAEUSB01. Next base: position 14,498 of record CAZUJO010000025.1, on the reverse strand, counting down.
GCGGCAAACGTCGAGATAGTTTGGCTGCGTTTTTGCGCGCGCCCAGTCCCCTGTTTGCTGCGCAAAATTCTTCCATGCCTGGTTTACGAAGCGAATTTCGCCGTCATGCCTCACGATCGCGATGTGGGCGGGCAAACAGTCCAGGATTTCCTGCGTTCCGGCGGGACAAGCGTCATCAACCATGCACTCATCATAAGGCCCTTGATTGCGGCGGTCAAGGTGGGGTTTTACCGGGTGTTACCCGTACCAATACGGATGTCAGCGCTTCAGCGCGGCGGCGATGGTTGCGGCCATCTCGGCGAGGCGGTAGGGTTTCGGAATGACTTTCCAATCAGCGGGCATCTCACTGCCGTCTGTTGCGTCCGCGTACCCGGAAGAAAGAATGATGCCCGTATTCGGCCTGGCTGCCTGAATTCTGCGAGCCACTTCAATTCCGCTCATTCCCGGCATATCAAAATCAGAAACGACTACGTGTGCAGGACGGGTCTCGAAGATTTTCAGCGCCTCCGCTCCGTCCCCCGCCGTTTCGCACTGATATCCCATTCCAGAGATATTCTGCAAGCGCCGTCCGTATGGCAAGTTCATCGTCCACGATTAGAACCACTTCGCCTCTTCCTCGCGACGGGACGATCCGCGCGACGGGAGCTGGCTTTGCGCCTTTGCCTTCCGGCAAAATCAGATGGATTGAGGTGCCTTTGCCAGGGGCAGATTTGACTTCGATCTTGCCATTGTGGTTGGCAATGATCCCCGCCACAACGCTCAATCCCAGGCCCGTGCCGCGCTCCTTTGTGGTGAAGAAGGGTTCAAAGATCTTCGCGCGCACTTCGTCCGTCATCCCGATCCCAGTATCTGCGATCTGGATTTCGAGTGAACCAGCGGGGGCGCGTCTTGCCGTGATATGAAGGTCGCCGCCGTGCGGCATCGCATCGCGTGCGTTCAAGCAGAGGTTCAGCAATGCCTGCTGAAGAAGGGCGGGGTCTCCGGTTACACACTCGTCGGACAGCGAAAGAGCCAGTTGAATGCGGATGTTCCGCGGAAAGAGGTGAACGAGCATTTCTTCGAGATCGCGGAGAACGCTGGCGAGTACGAACGGCGCGGTGGCCGTCTGTTTCTTGCGGGCGAACGCGAGAAGCTGCTTGGCGACCGATACGCCCCGCCAGGCAACTTCCTGGATCTGCGAAGCATATGAAGCAACCTTCTCAGGCTCTGCAGCTGCGGTCTCGAGGAGCTCGGCGTAGCTGATCTGGGCCGTCAGGATATTATTGAACTCATGCGCAATGGCGCCTGCCATCTGGCCGAGCGCGTCCATTTTCTGCGCGCGCAACAGCTGCTGCTGAGTTTCGCGGAGATCCGTGATGTCGTAAAACGTACAGAGAACGTGTTTGATGGATCCATCCTCATTCAGCACCGGTTCCGCGTTCACAGAGAGCCATACGCGATTCTTTGTATCAGGGCGGTAAACACCCATGACAACATTTCGCACAGGTTTCCGCGTGGCAATGGCGGTCGGAACAGGATGCGTGGGTCCCGGGAAGGGGGAGCCGTCTTCATGAATTACATTCCAGTCCGGATCAATGGACGTTTTTCCGAGAAGCTGCTCTTCTGAAAGACCGAGCATGTGCAGCGATGCTGCATTCGCGACGATGATCTCCGAGGATGGACCCTGAACGAGCACGCCAACATTCAGGTCCCGGATCATCAATCGGAATTGATCATCTGCGGATGAAAGAGTTTGAGCTGGAACCATGGAGCGTGTGCTAGCCAGTTACCCGGGAAGGGCCACCCTTTTTTTTAGATCCTTCTATGATAGTTGTCATAAGGCAGGAAAGCATCTTGACGCGCATGCACGGCGGGCTAAACCTCAGGGGGAGAATGCCTATGAACTGTCCAAAATGCTCATCGAACATGGAAGTGAAGGCCATCGACGGCGTGGAAATTGACTTATGCACGGGCTGCGGCGGCATATTCCTCGACGACGGCGAGTTTCAGAGCTTCACCGGAATGGATCCCGCGACCGGATTTGTAAAACTTTCCAAGTTTGTTAAAGTGCTCTCCCGCCTCAATGAGCGCGCTGTCCTGGACGAATTGACAGGAGTCTATACCAGAAAGTATTTCAACGAATACCTCGATACGATCTTCTCCAGTCAAAAGCGCGGAAAAGTCACGCTGATTGCGATCGACGTGGATCATTTCAAAAACGTAAACACCGAGTTCGGCCACGACGGGGGCGATGCGGTTCTTCGCACGGTCGCGCAGCGCCTGAAGGCGTGCATGAGGCCCTCGCGGGACGACAGCGTATTTCGAATTGGCGGCGAAGAGTTCTGCGTCGTACTCCTGGAATTGAATCCGGAAGACAGCTTTCATGCCGCGGACAACCTGCGGCGTCTGGTTCAGATGGATCCTGTACCAATGCCGAATAACGGTCAAAAAGTAATCACGATTTCCATGGGAGTCGCGCTTGCCCGGCCCACCGATACTCCTGAGTCTCTGTACAAGCGGGCAGATGAGCTTCTCTACGAAGCGAAGAATGCGGGACGGAACCGCGTAATCATAGAAAAGGCCTGAGAATTCTCTCTGCTTGACCGCGGCGGCCGCGGGAGTTACTTTGCTCTATGAGCCAGGTTCAGCGCCATTACGAAGAGCATCTTGCGGATGTGTACAGCTGGATCTACGGTGAGTTTGCGCCGCGAGTTCGCGCGAATCACGACTTCTTTGAAACTCATTCCATTGCCGGGCCGGGCACGGCCATTGATCTCGGCGCGGGCCCCGGATATCAATCGATTCCTCTGACAGACCTGGGCTTCTCCGTGGTTGCCGTGGATTTCAGCGCGAAGCTGCTCGATGAGCTGCATGAGCGCGCCGGACAGAGAAACATACGATCCGTGCAGTCGGACATTCTTGATTTCGAAAGCTGGCGCGGACGGTCTCCCTCGTTGATTGTCTGCATGGGCGATACGCTCACACACCTTCCGTCGCGCGAAGCTGTGAGCGAACTGCTCGACGTTTGCGGAGCCGAGCTCGGAACCGGCAGCACTCTGGCATTCACCTTCCGCCATATCGCGGGAGAAAGAGGAGACGTGAATTTTGTCCCCGTGCGAAGCGCAGATGAACGGATCTTTACATGTGTGCTCGTCCACGAGGAAGACCGTGTGCTCGTGAGCGATCTCCTTCACGAAAAAGACGGGGAAGCCTGGACACAGAAGGTGAGCTCTTACTATAAACTGAAAATTGAACCCGCGCAGCTGGACCGTGAGATTGTCGCGCGCGGCTTTGAAACGCGCCATTTTGTGACAAAGAATGGTCTTGTGGAAGGAATCTGGCGAAAAGTTTGACGCCCGACGCCGATTCTCGTTCGTCTACACAGTATGTCTCATCCACGCATGATCCTCTCCTGTGTAGTTCTTGCTCTTGTATTTGCGTTCGGCCCGGCGTTTGCTGAGCCTGCCATTGTTTCCGCAAAGAGCGGCCTGAATATCCGCGAAAAGCCCGATGTAAAGTCTGCGGTTCTTGCTACGGCTCCCTTTGGCGCCGACATCGACATCTCAGAAGTCCTTGCGAAAACCGAGGTGCTCCAGGGTAAGAAAGGCGTCTGGATGAAAGTGAACTACGTTATGCCCGGAGGAGACTCTCTCGAAGGCTATGCCTTTGACGGCTTCCTGTTCCATGAAACAGGAAATGAAGATCCTTACGACGTGCGCGAGAAGTTCGTCCGTACGCAATTCGGAATTGCCGCGGTTCGCCAGGGCAGGGACGATACGCACTGGTCTTTTTCGCTGAAACTTCAAGGCGGAAGAAGCGTGGTTCTGTTTCAGAACGACGGAAAGACTGACGATACCAACGACTACTTCCTGTACGACTACTTCGCTGTTCCTTCGTTTGTGATGGTGCATAGAAAGGGCACGCCGGACTTCTTCCTCGTGGATTACACGACCGGCAAGATTACGCGCATGAACTATGGTTCAAGCCCCGTATTCAATCCCACGGGCAGCGCCTACTTTGAAAGCGCCAGCGGCGGAATGTTCGGCTATGCGATCGATATCTACGAGCTGGTAAACCGTGCGCCCCGCAAGGTATTCGGGATGGAAGAGCAGGATCTGCCGAGCTGGGACCGGCTCACTGCCGTGTGGAAAGATGCGTCCACGATTGAGTGTCGTTATGTGTTAGGCGGGGGAACCAGAGGATTCATTCTCCGCAAAAATTCCGGAACCTGGGTTCGAACCGGCGACTGCACGGTCGATTCTGCGGGTCGCTGCCGCTGATTCAGGTCAGCGCCTGTGATTCCGTTTCGAAAATCGCAAGGTTCTTGTCGAGTTTCAGGACCCAGAACAATTTCTTTAGCTTGTCGCTGAGTCCGAAGATGACCAGGCGCTTGCCGTCTTTCTTTACGGTTTCAGCGGTTCGAACGATTGCTCCAATGCCGGAGGAATCGATTGCGGGCACAGCCGTGAGGTCGAGCGCCACGGTTGCGCTTTCATCGAGGGCTTTAGTGAGAGCTTCCGACAGATCCACAGAGTTCACCATGTCGATCTGACCTTTTGCGCGCAGTATGACTGCGCTTCCGCGCTTTTCAACATCGATCGTCAGAATCACAGTTTGTTCTCCTCGAACAGGTGGGGATAGATTTCCGCCAGGGACTGGAACATTTCTTCAAAGGGCAGATCGTCATAGATTCCGCGGTAGCGTATGTATTCCATGAACTTGCGCCCGCCAGCGTCGAACTCTTGAAACAGGCTGTCGCTTCTGCCGTCGAACTCCAGCGGCGAAACAGAGAACTTCGCGCAAAGAGCAGCGTCGAATGCAGGCGTGCAGCGCACCCACCTGCCGTCCAGGTAGAGTTCCGTGAATCCGTGCCAGGCAAAGACTTCGCTGCGCAGATATTCGATGAGACGGGGGCTCGAAAGATGATTGCGCACATCTCCGAAGCCCAGGCGCGACGGAATTCCCGCCGCGCGGGCAAGCGCTGCAAGCAGAAGCGCTTTCGTTGTGCAGTAACCGCTCTTCTGCGTGAGCATGAAACTGGCCCTGCAATTCTCGCGTTTGCGGCTGACGGTATACGGATTGTATTTCCAGCCGTCGCGCACATAGTAATAGAGGAGCACAGCCCGCTCGCGCTGTGAATCGGCGCGGTGCTTGCGGGCAGTCTCCAGAATGCGGGGGTCGTCGCTGTTCAGGAAATAGGTCGGCCTGAGGCACGTTTCCAGATCTATTTCCGTATCAGCTTTCATGAAATCAGCTCTCTTGCTTTTTCAGTTTTTTCCAGACGTAGTAAATGGGGATACCGATGAGAACGACGAACATCGCCATTACGTATCCGAACTTCTTTTCGCTCGAAAGTGCGCTTGCAAGCGAAAGCGCAAGCATCGCGGTCGAGAGCAGAATGAACACGGCAGGAACAACCGGATAGCCGGGCACTTTGAACGGCCGTGACGCATTCGGAGCTTTGATGCGCAGATAGATTACGCCGATCACGGTAAGAATTGGGAATACGCTCAATGCAAAGCCCATGTAAGAAAAGAGCTCATCATCATCGAACAGGAAAATGTAGAGAACCGAAAGGATGATCTGCGTCAGGATTGCATACACGGGCGAAGTCGCTTTGCCGGGAACGACGGAGAGGAATCGGAAGAGGACTCCGTCTTCTGCCATTTTGAAGTAGACGCGCGGTCCAATCATCAGTTGAACCGAAATCGACGAGAGAAGGATCAGCACAATGAACGCGCCGTAGAGGGTGGCAATGCTCGAGCCGAAAAGCCTCGATGCAGTCATGGCACCGAATCCGGGGTTCCCTGCCATCTTATCGGGAGTCACCGCTGCGATAAAAACCAGATTCAACAGAAGGTAGAGCACGGTCGTCAGAACGGCAGCGGACAGAAGCGCCCGCGGCAGGTTCTTCTGCGGATCTTTCATTTCGCCGCCGATGTAGGTGGCGCCGTTCCAGCCCGAGTAGATGTACATTACGCTGATGAGCGCGGACGAGTAGACGAGAATTCCAGCGTTATCTGCTTTTGGTCCCTTCCAGGAAAGCGCGGCCGAGAAATCCGCATGAGTCAGAATCCAGAAGCCTGCCAGGATGAATGAAATCACGATGCCCATCTTGATTACGGTCAGGGTGTTTTGAACGCGGCTGCCGAATTTAACACCGATTACGTGAAGCGTTCCGAGCAGCGTGATCACGCATGCAAGAAAGCATTTAACGAAGATCGTATTATGAAAGATATTCTCTGCGCCCAGGAACTGATCCATGAGGGGCACGAGATACATCTTGAGAACCAGCGCGCTTCCTGTAATCGATGCCGTGAAACCAACGAGGAGCGAAATCCATCCGGTGAGAAATGCGGGAAGCAGCCCGAAGGTCTTCTTGAGATACTGATATTCGCCGCCGTCATCCGGATACATTGTGGCCAGCTCCGCATAGGAGAGGCTTCCTGTGATGGCGATGATACCGCCGACGACGAACGTAAGAATGAAGACAAATCCGTTTTGAGTGAGGGCCAGAATGATCTGCGGGAGGTAGAAAACCCCGGAGCCTACCATGCTTGCAACGACGACCAGCGCGCCGGTTGCGAATCCAAGCTGTCTTTGTAATGCCATCCATCCTGTATGGGCGCGTGAGAAACGCGGCCAACCTTTTTTTGAGTCAAAAAGGGTTGACGGACGGGTCTTTCGTGCCTTACACAAAGTGATGCAGAAACCGGATGTGGTGCTCATTGGCGCCGGAATCATGAGCGCTACGCTCGGCACCATGTTGAATCAGCTCGAGCCCGGACTTTCCATACTGATCCTCGAGCGACTGCCGGAAGCCGCGCGCGAAAGCTCTGATGCCTGGAACAACGCAGGCACGGGGCACTCTGCTTTCTGCGAGCTGAACTATACGCCGCAGAAACCGGACGGCGCGATCGAGATTGAAAAAGCCGTGAAGGTTGCGCAGAGTTTTGAGCTTTCGCGGGAGTTCTGGTCCTTTCTCGTGGAGTCCGGCCGAATTGATTCGCCGCGCAGATTCATCCATCGCATTCCTCACATGAGTTTCGTGCAGGGCGAAGACGTCGGCTTCCTTGAGGCGCGGCATAGAGCGCTTTCGCCGCATCCACTGTTTGCGGGCATGCAGTTCTCCCGGGACGACGCCGAGATTGCAGACTGGATGCCTCTTGTGATGCGCAGCCGCAAGAATGCGCGGGCCGCCGCGACGCGCATGGATGCCGGAACAGACGTGGATTTTGGCAGCCTTGCGCGGGCGATGATCCATGACCTTTCTTCGCGCGGCGTTTCAGTGCTTTTCCGCCGCGAAGTAACAGATCTGGTTCGTCACGAAAATGGTTCCTGGCAGATCCGCGTCAGGGATCTTTCGACCGGCGAAGAAGCAGAGATCGAGTCGCCGTTCGTTTTCATTGGAGCGGGCGGAGCATCGCTCACGCTTCTAGGAAAATCGGACATTCCGGAAGCCGACGGCTTTGCCGGCTTTCCCGTCAGCGGTCAGTGGCTCCGGTGTTTGAATCCGGAGATCATTCACAGCCATTATGCGAAGGTTTATGGCAAGGCGTCGGTCGGATCGCCTCCGATGTCTGTGCCTCACCTGGATACGAGGATGATTGAAGGGAAGCGTGCGCTCCTCTTTGGACCTTACGCCGGCTTCACGACGAAGTTTTTGAAAAAGGGATCGTATCTGGATCTGGCTGCGTCTCTGGAACTGGAGAATATCTGTCCAATGCTTTCCGCCGGGATGCACAACCTGCCGCTTACGCGCTATCTGATCGAGCAAGCCCTTCAGTCTCCCGAGGACCGCATCCAGGAACTCCGGCGCTTCGTGCCGGATGCGAAGATGGAAGACTGGGAGCTTGCCGTGGCAGGGCAGCGCGTGCAGGTCATTCGGGCAGACGAAGAAAAGGGAGGCGTTCTGGAGTTCGGGACGGAAATCGTTTCTGCAAAAGACGGAAGCCTCTCAGCGCTTCTTGGCGCTTCGCCGGGCGCATCCACATCGGTAGCAATCATGCTTGAGGTTCTTGAAGAATGCTTCCGGGATCAGATATCCTCGAAATGGAAAGCAGGGATTGCCCGCATGGTTCCTTCCTATGGAAAAGACATTGCCCACAGTCCGGAGCTCGTGCGCTCCGTGCGCGATCGAACGGATTCGATTCTCGATCTCCGCTAGGCGCTCACGTTATTCGCTCAGACTGAGCTTCGGCAGGTAGTTCATACGGGTGCGGATGCGCTCAGGAATGGCGGGCATCTGATCTTCCATCCAGATCCAGGGCCCGAGCACGTTGATGATCGGCGCCGGTTCTCCCTGGAAAGCAAGTCTGAATGCGTGCTCAATGTCAGACGGTTCGGTGGGACGAAATGGGACCCCTCTTCCGAAGCTTCTGTAGGTTTCTTCTTCGCAGAGATAGTTCTTTCCATAGAAGAAGTCCGGAAACTTTTTTCCAGAAGCCTTCCACTCCGCGCGCCATTCAGGCTGATACGAAGAATCGCGAAGAAACCGCCTGTGCGCGAGAATCATAATGCCGCGCACCGAATTGCTGTGAAACATGCCGATTCGAATGATCTGAAGCTGAGACGGATTTTCCACCGCCAGCTTCTCCATGGCGATCTTTGTGAAGCTCATCGCGCCATAAATGTTCATGAGCGGCTCCATTGTTATGAATCCGGACAGCGCGATCGTGCGCCGGGGTTTCAGGGCGCGGTGAAGGTGAAGATAGGGGCGCACGGAATACTGGAGGCTTGGCTCAACCATCTCCGGGCGGGACTCTTCCACCGCCATGCCGACTTCGCCGCGGGCGGGAATGTATACGACGAAGTCCACGGGAGCGGCCCGGAGAACGGAGTCGGCGAGAATCCGCTCCACGGCGTCGGACTGCTCCAGGTCGATCCCGTGAATGGTGTGAGAGCAGCCCGCAACGTCTTCACTGCGGCTGGTCGTTGCAAGGATGAAGGCGTCCAGCGATCGCGCGGCCTGGACGGCCGCTTTGCCGGAGACACTGCCTGCGCCAACGATCAGAATTCGCATGGAGCATACCTCACCTGGCCCGCACCGGAAGGCGAGGGCTTTTTTCACGCTCGGTGTGAATGGTTCAGCCCGCTGTCTTTATGACGAATGACTGCAATATTGCCTGCGGTCTGACATAGGTTTTCTCCATTCCATTGTCTACACTGAAGCATTGCTGGAGGTTCTTAAAATGAGTGCTCTTGTCGAAAGGGGATCAGCCGTCGTTTTTTCTTATTCTGGCAGTGCCGGGCTTGTAGAGATCGCGGGGGATTTCACAGGCTGGCATCTGCGCAAGCTCACCCGCTCTGAGGACAATCGCTGGGAGATTGAATTCAGTCTGGAACCGGGCGAATATCAATACAAGTTTCTCGTCGACGGGCGATGGGTGTCCGGCACCGCCGAGAATGCGCGCGGAGCTGCAAGATCCTGGGAGGTTCTTGATTTTGCCACCGGAAGCGTGAACCGAAAACTTCTGGTGCATTGAATGCGATTGCGGGGCAGGCGCCCCGCGTTCTGCAAAAGGGCGCGCAAGCGCCCGACTCAATTACTCGGCCGCACCGAGCTTCGCAAACTCGGCATCCTCTTCCTGTGCGATCTTCGCGCCGTCCTGGACCTTTACAGTCCAGAGGACGATCATTCCTGCCGCAAAAAACACGGTAATGGAGAGCACGCTGTTGCGGGGATTGTGAGTGATCTCACCCACAATCGCGTAAAGGAAGGGACTGAGAAATCCTGCAAACTTTTCGCTGAGACCGTAGAGCCCGAAGAACTCGCCGGATTTCGCGCGCGGAGTAAGAGACGCATAGATCACGCGGCTGAGAGCCTGGACGCCGCCCTGCACAACGCCGACGAGATAACCCATCATGTAAAATTCCGCGGGTGATTTCAGAAAGTAAGCCCAGACCGGAATGAATACGTAAAGACACAGTCCCAGGAGAACGGCCTTTTTTGAATCGAGTCTCTCTGCAAGTCCTGCGAGCAGAAAGCGGCCGAGCGTGAAAGCAAGAAGAGCTCCCACAAGCTGAGTTCCTGCGATCAGCATGAAGCCTGTCTTAACATCCACTTCACAGCCCCAGCGCTGTCCTTCGGCGCAGGCCATTCCAAAATGACTGTTTGCGAAATGACCGATTATGGGAAATGTGAGCGCCGTCCAGAGAATCATGAATACATACGCGCCCCGGTGGCGGCTCGTCTCATCCGGAATCCGCCCGAACATCATTGCATAAGGGAACGCAACAAACTGGGTCATGAGCAGCGTGCCGATCAGCGCTCCCGTATCCAGGCCGAGGTCCGCGCCGTACGCCGTTGCCAGCAGAATGATTGCGCCGACTCCTTCCATGTATAACAAAAAAGCGATCAGCATTTTGAACAGCTCACGGTAGCGGCGAATGTCGCGGATCGTATGTCCAATTCGCACGAACGTGTCGAGCACCATCCATCCTTTTGAATCATGCGCAAGCGGAGTGGCCGGCGGCTCGGGAACGCGAATCCATACAGGAATCATAAACACAATCCACCAGATACCAGCGGACAGCATCGCAATTCGCACAGCAAGCCCTGCGGAAATGCCGAGGGCATCATGTGCGCCGAAGATCACGGCGTTTACCAGGAGCAAAAGACCGCCCCCGATGTATCCCATCGCATAACCGAGCGAAGATGCTCGATTCAAATCGTCCGGGCGGGCAACGTGCGGAAGAAGGCTGCTGTTGAGTCCGAGACAGGTATTCAGAGCAACCTGGGCTGCCATATAAAGGAACAGCGCCCACATCCACATGCCCGAGGTGATCGTAAACATGAGTCCGGCGAATCCCGCGCCGAGCGCGGAGAAGACAAGGAGGCTGGCCTTGCGCCGGCCCGAGATGTCGGAAAATGTTCCCACGATCGGTGAAATAAATGCGGCAAGGAGAAGGGACATCGAGGCTGCGAATGCGAACTTATTGTCCGCTGCGTTTCGCGCAAGGTCGGCTGCGGCCTTGTCGTTTGGATCTCCGGTCAGAAAGGCAGGCGCGGCGATGGCCAGAAAATAGGGGCCAAAGAAGGCAGAAGCAGTGACGGTGAGGTATGCGTGATTTGCCCAGTCGGCGAACGTCCAGCCGAAGACACGCTTCCTGTAGTTCTTCTCTGCCACAGGGTCCGGAGTCATGTGAGTCATAGCCCGCAATTCTCTGCCCCCACCGGAAGCCACAACAAGGTTCCGGGTCCGGCTGAAAATATTATGCGGAATTTCCGCCTGACGTGCGCCTGACGTCCGGTTGACGGGGGACCCTCTCACATGCGATCTGCCTCTGTATGAGGCTTGTTTTTGTCATTTTCGTTGCGCTTGTCGCGCAGTGCCGCGGCAGCTCCGATGAGGTAACGCTCCTGAATGTTTCCTATGATCCGACGCGTGAGCTCTATCAGGAAATCAACCGCGCTTTCGCGGCCCGCTGGAAAGAGAAGACCGGCCAGAATCTCAGGGTGGTTCAGTCGCACGGGGGATCGAGCAAACAGGCTCGGGCTGTCATTGACGGAGTGGAGGCGGACGTTGTCACTCTCGGCCTTGGATACGATATCGATATGCTTGCAGACAAAGGACTGGTTGCGAGCGACTGGCAGACGAAATTTCCGAACAACAGCGCTCCGTGCGTTTCAACGATTGTCTTTCTTGTGCGAAGGGGAAATCCGAAGCAGATCAAGGATTGGCCCGACCTCGTGAGGCCCGGTGTTGCCGTCATCACCCCGAATCCAAAAACATCAGGAAACGGACGCTGGAGTTATCTGGCCGCTTATGGCTTTGCGCTTCGCAGAGAGCGCAGTGAAAAGAAGGCACAGGAATTCGTAAGTGAACTCTATCGTCATGTGCCGGTGCTCGATTCCGGGGCGCGCGGCTCTACAACGACTTTTGCGCGCAACGGGCAGGGCGACGTGCTGATTGGCTGGGAAAATGAGGCGTACCTTGCGCTCAAGGAGTTCGGCGCCGATCAGTTTGAAATTGTTATGCCATCCGAAAGCATTCTTGCCGAGCCCCCCGTGGCTGTTGTGGAATCGGTCGCAAGAAAGAAGCACACGGAGACCGCGGCAAAAGAATACCTTCAGTTTTTATTCTCGGACGAAGGTCAGGATATCATAGGAAAGCACTACTACCGCCCCACATCTCCGAAGGCCAGTGCGGCCTACGCAAAACAATTCGCGCCGGTAACGTTATTCTCCTTTGAAAGCACGTTTGGCACCTGGAGGGAGACTCAGAAGAAACATTTCGCCGACGGCGGACTGTTTGATCAGATCTATCAGAAGGCGCGCTGAGACCGCGGCGCGTTTTCAAGTTTCAACACGCCGCGCGGACATACGTGCGCGCACATTCCACATCCCACACAGGATGCGCGGACGATGTCCTGCTCGCGCTGTGCATACCACTTAACATCGATTCCCATTTCACAGTAAGTGCTGCAGTTGCCGCAGCTGATGCACTGGCCGCCGTTGGTTGTGATGCGAAATCTCGAAAAATACTTCTGGAGTATGCCGAGGTATGCGGCCATAGGGCATCCGAACCGGCACCAGACACGCGATCCGAAGATCGGATAGAATCCGACCCCGATCACTCCGCTGAAGATCCCGCCGATATAGAAGCCGTACCATTCCGCGAGCCTTCCAGATAGACTGCCAAACACGGCTCCGGATGACGCGGAGTTCAGCCAGAGCAGGGCCGTGATGAGGGTGATCGATGCGAGGATGGAATGCACGATCCATCGTTCCAGCTTCCAGGCGTTCGTGCTCTTATCAGAGAGCTGGCGGAACGGATCTCCCATCGTCTCTGCGAGAGCGCCGCAGCCGCAGACCCAGGAACAATACCAGCGTTTCCCGAAAAAATATGTCAAAACAGGCGTGGCGCCGAACGTCATGAAGAGGGCGAACCCCAGGAACCAGACCTCAACATGATTCGCCGCCTGCGCCCATTTGTAAGGGTAGAGCATTTCCGGTTTCAGGGGCCAGAAGTAGCTGAAGTAGAATTCGGGCTGCTTGAACTTCATGAGGAACGCGGGAATGAAAAAAGCAAAGGAAAGTTGAAAGAACACAACAGACAGCGTGCGGATGACCTGGTAGCGGGAGGATCTGTATTTCCACAGGCTTCGGACGCCGAAACCGCATACAGCCAGCGTATAAACCAGACCGTAAAAGAACCAGCGGTCCGACGGCGCGCCCCGGAGCTGCTGAGACAGGGGATCGAACGCAGAATAAACGGACATCTGTAAAAAGTCCTGCGCTGTGCGCGAGGCGAATTGGATTCTTTCGCCGAAGTAGATCAATACGTAGAACAGAGTGAATGCGGCGGCAAGGGCATACGCGCCAGGGCCGCGGCGAAGGTTCGAAGGGAAGGAGACTGAGTCGACCGCAGTTCTCATGCACTCAACCGCCTTGCGGCCTCGCGCACGGCCGGACCGTAACGGCGCGAAAACTCTGGATCGAAGTTCATCTCGTCAATTCGGGCCGCAACATATTCGAGATCGCGGCCTTCCCGTATCCAGCTTTCGCAGACCCGGTGTCGCGCGCGAATTCCCATAAGCGAGAAGCTCTTCACCTTTCCTGCCTCATGCGCTATGCGCAGCGATTTGCCTGGACCGAGCTCCAGATACAGGGACTCCGCCTCAGGAGAAACGCGCCCATAGGTCTGGTATTCGATTCCGAAAAACTTCGCGCTGTTGAACCATATGCCTGGATCGTACTGGATATTGCCGCCGCCGGCCATTTGCGCGGCGATCACCCGGCCGGCAGTTTCTCCCTGCATGCGCGCTGTGTACCAGAGCTGCTCGACGCGTCCCGGCTTTCCGTTTTCCAGGAGCTGCGCGCAGTCTCCCGCAGCAAAAACACCCGCAGCCGCCTCGAGATTCTCTCTCACCAGTATGCCCCGCTCGACCGGGATGCCGGACGCGGCGGCAAAATCAACGTTAGGCGACACTCCTGCGGCAAGGCCGACAAAGCCGCACGGAATATTCTCTTCCGCCGAGGTTACAATGCTTGAAACGCGGCCGTTTGTTCCCAGGATTTCTTTCAACCCGGTCGACAGCCGCAGATCGATGCCGTGTCTCCGGATTTCGCCCTGAACCATTTCTGATTCTTCTCTGCCGAGAATGTGCGGCGCATAGCGTTCTTCCCGCACAAGCATCGTAACCGGGATCGCGCGGCTGTGCAGCATTTCCGCAAGCTCTATGCCAATCAGGCCTCCGCCGACCACTACAGCCCGCTCGATCTTCTGTGCAGTCATAGTCTGGATGGATTGCAGGTCCCGGAGAGAATAGAGCCCCTGTACGCCGCGGAGCTCCTGACCGGGCCAGCCGTGGAACGCGGGCCGTGAGCCCGAGGCAATGAGAAGAAAATCATAGCCCTGGACGCGCCCGTCTTTCAGAAACACCTGCTTTGCGTTCAGGTCCGCGCGAAGAGCCGTTCCTCTTATGAGTTCAATGCGATTGGCCGGGTAGAAGTTTCGTTCATAGCATTCGGTTGCCCGCAGATCCACCTGTCCCATGTAAACGTACATCAAGGC